>JAHFVB010000253.1 GCA_023264755.1 Mycobacterium sp.
AGCACGTCGAGACCGCTCATGTCGGGCAACATCACGTCGAGCACCACGACATCCGGTGGATTCTCGCGCGCCGCCGCGATGGCCGACGCTCCGTCCCCGGCCGTCGTGATGTCCCAGCCCTCGTAGCGCAGCGCCATGGAGACCAACTCGGCGAGTACCGGTTCATCGTCCACGACCAGCACGTTTATCGGCTTACCATCGGCGCGCCGCATGACGACGCGGTCGTTGTCTGAACCGGGCGCAGCAGTCACAATGGCCAGTATTCGCGCAGGCGATGGGCAATCACTGTGTCAATCCTATGCGCGCCCTGTGAACATCGGTGCATATCGAGCGCTGAACGGGGTCACAGCCCATTCACGAGGAGCGGTCGGACAGTGAAGGCATGAACACCTGGGGCCTGCGCGGCACGCTGGCCGCCGTCGGGGTCGCGACCGTGATCGCCGGGGCCGGCGGCACCGCGATCTACGCCGCCACCGGCAGCGGGGACCACTTCATGGGCATGCCCGGCCCTCCGGGACCACCGGGACCTGGTGGGCCCGGAGCCGGCGGCCCCGGACCTGCCCACGCGATCGGCGGCAGCGCTGCCGGCGATCCCGCGGTGGCATTGCACGGAGAGTTCGTCGACTCCGACGGCAAGGGCGGCTACCGGACCATGCTGACCCAGACCGGCACCGTCACGGCCGTCGACGTCGGATCACTCACCGCGCGCAGCGCGGACGGATACGTGCAGACCTATCGCGTCCCGGCCGGGGTGAGCACCGCCGACTTCGCCGTCGACGACCCGGTGATCATCCGAGCCACCCGCGAGCGCGCCGGCGACCCACCCACCGTGACCACCCTTCGGTCACCGATGTTCGGCCGCTGAGCCGACTAACCCGGAAGTCCCTCTTCCTCGGGGGGCAGCGGCGCCGGACCCTCGATCGAGGGAACCGCGGACCACGTGGGCGGCTCCGAGGGCGCGGTCGACGCCTCGGTGCTGGTTTCACCAGTCGTCGCCGTCGGGGTGGGCACCGGGCCCGGGCTGCTCGGCTCGGCCACCGTGGTACCGCTGAGGGTGACCGAAAGCGCCGCCATCGCAAGCCCGCCCGTCACCCCAGCAGTAGCCGAAATCAACTTCACCTTCGAGGTGTTCACGAATGACTCCATTCGGTTCGATGCGAAACTCGAGGGGATGTGCTTCACCCCCTTCGCAGCTCGGTTAACCGAAGGCAGCGGAGGTCAAACGTGTGACGCGGCTTACTGCGGGTTGGAGTCCGGAGCCTGACCCGCCCACAGCGGCGCCGGCCCCCGGATCGCCGGTACCGCCATTGGCGTTGCGGGCGTGGACGGCGGCGTCGTCATGGTGCTGGTCATCCCGGCTACGACGACGTCGGCCGAAACGACGTGTGCGCCCTGCTGCGGCCCGAGCAGCACGCTCAGTGCGCCCGCCGTGACGGCCGCGCTGCCGCCCAGAATCGCCCCGGCCAACTTCGCCCTTCGTCGACTCTGCGATTTCATCTCGAGTTCCCATCTCTTCGAATGCGTTTGGGTCAACCCTGCATTCGACTAAACGCCCGGCGCCTGTGACCAGCCTGGTGAGCGAGTACGAATTGGCTAGCGGCGCACCGCGCCGACGACACCCCTTCCCGGCATCCTGACAGCCGATCTCCTACCCTGTGCCAATGCGGTGTGCGGCGGTGGCGACATGATTCGCTTCCTGGCGCGTCGGCTGCTGAATTACCTGGTGCTGCTGGTCCTGGCATCGTTCCTGACCTTCGGGCTCGCGTCGGTGTCGTTCCATCCGTTGGACAACCTGCTGCAGCGCAACCCGCGACCTCCGCAGTCGTCGATCCAGGCCAAGTCCGACGAACTCGGCCTCGACAAGCCGATCCCGATTCGCTACGCGCACTGGTTCTCCGACGCGCTTCGCGGCGACTTCGGTACCACCGTGGCCGGCCAGCCCGTCGCCGACCAACTGTGGAGCCGTATCGGGATCAGCCTCCGCCTGGTCTTCATCGGCTCGGTGGTGGGCGCCTTCCTCGGCGTCGTCATCGGAGCCTGGGGCGCGATCCGCCAATACAAGTTGTCCGACCGGGTCATCACGGTGCTGTCTCTGTTGATCCTGAGCATCCCGACGTTCGTCATCGCCAACCTGCTGATCCTGGGTGCCCTGCAAGTCAATTCGGTGTTCGGCGTGCACGTGTTCGACTACATCGGCGAGACGTCGGCGACGTTGACCGGCAACGGCTGGGCGCAGTTCGTCGATCGGCTTCAGCATCTGGTGCTGCCGACGCTCACCTTGGCGCTCGGGTCCATCGCGGGATACAGCCGCTACCAACGCAACGCCATGCTCGACGTACTGGGCCAGGACTTCATCCGCACCGCGCGGGCCAAGGGACTGACCCGACGACAGGCGCTGCTCAAACACGGCCTGCGGACGGCCCTGATCCCCATGGCGACGCTATTCGCCTACGGGGTCAGCGGATTGGTCACCGGCGCGGTGTTCACCGAGAAGATCTTCGGCTGGCACGGCATGGGCGAGTGGGTGGTGCAGGGCATTGCGACGCAGGACATCAACATCATCACCGCGGTGACGGTGTTCACGGGTGCGACGGTGTTGCTGGGCGGCCTGCTGTCCGACGTCATCTATGCCGCCCTCGATCCTCGGGTGCGGGTGCGATGAGTGAGCCCGTGTCCGTGAAGTCGGGCGTCGACGTCGCCGCGTTCAGCTCGCGACGCACCCTGGTATGGCGCAGGTTTCTGAGCAACCGACCCGCCGTGGCGGCCCTGGCCATCCTGGTGCTGCTCTTCGTGAGCTGCTACGCGCTGCCCCCGCTGCTGCCGTACAACTACCAGGATGTGGACTATTTCGCGTTGCAGCAGCCCCCCACGCTCAAGCATTGGTTCGGCACCAATGCGCTGGGCCAGGACCTGCTGGCCCAGACGCTGCGCGGCATGCAGAAGTCGATGCTGATCGGGGTGTGCGTGGCCCTGTTCTCGACCGTCATCGCCGCGACCGTCGGCGCGATCGCCGGCTACTTCGGCGGCTGGCGGGACCGCGCCCTGATGTGGATCGTCGATCTGCTGCTGGTGGTGCCGAGTTTCATCCTCATCGCCATCGTCACCCCGGGCCTCGGCCAATCCGCCCGCGTGTTCTGGTTGATCGTGCTGTTCTCCCTATTCGGCTGGATGATCAGTTCGCGGATGGTGCGGGGCCTGACGATGAGCCTGCGGGAGCGCGAATTCGTGACGGCCGCAAGGTACATGGGCGTCAGCAACACCCGAATCATCGTGCGCCACATCGTGCCGAACGTCGCGTCGATCCTGATCATCGACACCGCACTGAACGTCGGGCTGGCCATCATCGGGGAAACGGGACTGAGCTTCCTCGGCTTCGGCGTCCAGCCTCCCGACGTCTCGCTGGGCACCCTCATCTCGGCCGGCACGCCGTCGGTGACCACCTTCCCGTGGGTATTCCTGTTTCCCGCCGGGGTGCTGGTGACGATCGTGTTGTGCGCCAACCTCGTCGGCGACGGTTTGCGCGACGCATTGGACCCCGACAGCAGACGACCGCGACGGGGCAAGAAGAAATGAGCCTGCTCGAGGTGACCGACTTGAAGGTCACGTTCCCGACCAATGCAGAGGACGTCACCGCGGTCCGGGGACTGGACTTCCACGTCGACGCCGGCGAAGTGCTCGCCATCGTCGGCGAGTCCGGCTCGGGCAAGTCGGCCTCGGCGATGGCGGTGATCGGACTGCTGCCGCCCTACGCCGAGGTGTCGGGATCGGTCCGGCTGCACGACGAGGAACTGATCGGCCTTGGCGATCAGCAGATGTCGGGCATCCGCGGCAACAAGATCGGCACCGTCTTCCAGGATCCGATGTCGGCGCTGACTCCCGTCTACACCGTCGGCGACCAGCTCGCGGAGGCGTTGCGCACCCATCAGCGGGGGCTGGGCAGGCAGGCGGCCCGGGCGCGCGCGGTCGAGCTGCTGGACCTGGTCGGCATCGCCCAGCCCGAGCGGCGGGCCAGGGCCTTTCCCCACGAACTGTCCGGCGGCGAGCGCCAACGCGTCGTCATCGCGATCGCCATCGCCAACGACCCCGACCTCATCATCTGCGACGAGCCGACCACGGCGCTCGACGTGACCGTGCAGGCGCAGATCCTGGACGTCCTCAAGACCGCCAGGGACGTCACGGGCGCCGGAGTGCTGATCATCACCCACGACCTCGGGGTGGTCGCCGAGTTCGCCGACCGCGCGCTCGTCATGTACGCGGGTCGGGCGGTGGAGGTCGCCCCGGTGGCCCGGTTGTACGCCGACCGCCAGATGCCCTACACCGCAGGGCTGCTCGGCTCGGTGCCACGCTTGAGCTCCCGGCAGGGCACTCGGTTGGTGCCCATCGCCGGCGCGCCTCCCTCATTGGCCGCCCTGCCGGAAGGCTGCCCGTTCGCGCCCCGCTGCCCACTGGTCATCCCTCAGTGCCGGACCGCCGAGCCGGAGCTGATCCCCGTCGGAAGTGAACACTCCGCCGCGTGCCTCCGCACCGATCAGGTCGTCGGTCGCAGCGCGGCAGAGATCTACGGGGTGCCCACCGCAGTGCCCGGCGTGGACCTCGACCCCGACGCGCCAGTGGTAGTGCGCGTCGAGGACCTGGTCAAGACGTTCAAGCTCACGAAGGGCGTGGTGTTCCGCCGCCAAGTCGGCGAAGTGCGTGCCGTGGACGGCGTCAGCTTCGAACTCCGCGAAGGCCACACGCTGGGCATCGTCGGCGAGTCGGGTTCGGGCAAGTCCACCACGTTGCACCAGCTCCTCGAACTGACCGTCCCGCAAGCCGGTTCGATCGAAGTGCTCGGCCGCGACGTGGCCACCCTGGACCGGCGCACCCGGCGCGAACTGCGCGGCGATCTCCAGGTGGTCTTCCAAGATCCGGTCGCCTCCCTGGACCCGCGGCTGCCGGTCTCCGAAGTACTCGCAGAGCCGTTGACCGCCAACGGATTCGACAAGCGCGGCGTCGACGCCCGAGTGGCCGAGCTACTCGACGTCGTCGGATTGCGCCGCGAGGACGCCAGCCGCTACCCCGCGGAATTCTCCGGCGGCCAGAAGCAGCGCATCGCCATCGCCCGGGCACTGGCACTACAGCCGAAGATCCTGGCCCTGGACGAACCGGTCTCCGCACTCGACGTGTCGATCCAGGCCGGCATCATCAACCTGCTACTCGACCTGCAGCAGCAGTTCGGGCTGTCCTACCTGTTCGTGTCCCACGACCTCTCGGTAGTCCGGCACTTGGCGCACCGGGTGGCGGTCATGTTCCACGGCGCGATCGTCGAGCAGGGCGACGCGGACGACGTCTTCGACCATCCGCAACACGAGTACACGCAGCGTCTGCTGGCCGCGGTGCCCAAGCCCACCGGGACCGCCGCAGACCCACCGTGAGCATTCCCGACGCGACGCGCACCCGCCGGCGCACGCCACCGCTAACATCGGCGGGATGATGCTCCGCCGTCTGGCCGTTGCCGCGCTCGTCACCGCTCTGACGCTCACCGCGTGTTCGAGCGGAAACGAACCGCCACCCTCGGCCGGGGGCAAGGCCGAGGTCGGCTCGACCAACGACATGAACCCACAGGACCCCGCCACCCTGCGCGACGGCGGCGCGCTGCGGCTGCCCCTCACCGGCTATCCGGAGAACTTCAACGCGCTGCACATCGACGGCAATACCGGCGACATGTTCGCCATCCTCAAACCCACGATGCCGCGGGCGTTCGTCATCGCCGCCGACGGTTCGGCGACGGTCAACCACGACTACTTCACCAATGTCGAACTGACCGGCACCAATCCGCAGGTCGTCACCTACACCATCAACCCCAAGGCCGTGTGGAGCGACGGCACGCCCATCACCTGGGAGGACTTGGCCGCCCAGTTCAACGCCACCAACGGCAAGAACAAGGCGTTCCTCATCGGCACCACCAACGGCATGGACCGCGTCGGTTCGGTCACCCGCGGAGTGGACGACCGCCAAGCCATCATGACCTTCGCCAAGCCCTATGCCGACTGGAAGGGCATCTTCGCGGGCAACGGCATGCTGTTCCCGAAATCCGTCACCTCCACCCCGGAAGCCTTCAACAAGGGCTTCCTGAAGGGCCCGGCGCCTTCGGCGGGGCCGTTCATCGTCTCGGCCGTAGACCCCGCGGCGCAGCGAATCACGTTGACGCGCAACCCGAAGTGGTGGGGCGCCCAACCCAGGTTGGACAGCATCACGTTCCTCATCCTCGATGACGCCGCGCTCCTCCCGGCCCTGCAGAACAACGCCATCGACGCCACCGGGCTCGCGTCGCTGGACCAGGTGACGATTGCCCGCAACACCCCCGGCGTCGCGATCCGACGCGCGCCAGGACTGAGCTGGTACCACTTCACCTTCAACGGCGCCAAGGGCTCGATTCTGGAGGATCCCGCACTGCGGGTCGCCATCGCCAAGGGCATCGATCGCCAGACCATCGCCGCGGTCACCCAGCGTGGCCTGGCGGACGATCCGGCCCCGCTGAACAACCACGTCTACGTGGCCGGCCAACAGGGCTACCAGGACAACAGCGGTGTCGTGGCGTATGACCCGGAAGCGGCCAAGCGGGAGCTCGACGCACTGGGCTGGAAGATGAACGGTCAGTTCCGCGAGAAGGACGGCAGGCAGCTGGCGCTACGCGACGTGCTGTACGACTCCCAGGGCACCCGGCAGTTCGGGCAGCTCGCCCAGAACAGCCTGGCGCAGATCGGCGTCAAGCTGACCCTCGACGCCAAGTCGGGCAACGGGTTCTTCAGTCAGTACATCAACGTGGGCAACTTCGACATCGCGCAATTCGCCTGGGGCGCCGACGCCTTCCCGCTGTCCGGGCTGACCCAGATCTATCTGTCCACCGGGGAGAGCAACGTCGGCAAGATCGGCAGCCCCGACATCGACGCCAAGATCGAGGCCACGCTGGCTGAACTCGACCCCGTCAAGACCCGCGAACGTGCCAACGAGCTCGACAAGGCCATCTGGGCCGAGGGGTTCAGCCTGCCGCTGACCCAGTCCGCCGGGAACGTGGCGGTGCGCAGCAACCTCGCCAACTTCGGGGCGGCCGGGCTGGCGGACGTGAACTACACCGCGATCGGCTTCACGAAGTCCTGAGGTTCACTGCGCGGCCGTGACGATTCAATGCGCGAGCCGGCGGACCAACCGCGGTAGCGCAGCGGGCACCGCCGATTCGGCCACCGACGCCGCCCCGATCGCCGTAGCCAACAACCGAATGCTCAGCACGGTGGGAGCGGACGCGAGTTCCGCTGCCCGACTGGGTAGTTCGTCGAGCTCGCCGGAATA
>JAHFVB010000014.1 GCA_023264755.1 Mycobacterium sp.
CCGTGGTTGAACATAAGCTGATGTGATGCTCGATGTGCGCAGGCTCCGGCTACTCCGGGAGTTGGCCCGGCGTGGCACCATCGCGGCCGTCGCAGAAGCACTGACCTATTCGCCGTCGGCGGTCTCCCAACAACTCACCGCCCTGGAGCGCGAGACGGGAGTGGCGCTGCTGGAACGGACCGGTCGGCGCGTCAGGCTGACCGCGGCCGCGCGTGATCTGGTCGAGCACACCGAGGCGATCCTCGCGATCCTGGAGCAGGCCGATGCGGGTCTCGCATCCGCGCGAAGCGGGCTCAGCGGAACGCTTCGCATCGGGGTCTTCCCCACTGCGGTGCCGACGATTCTGACGCCAGCTCTCGTTGCGCTCAGCACCCAGCACCCCGGGCTCGAGTTGTTGGTCACCGAGTTGGATCCCGCGGCGATGCCCGACGCGCTCCGCGAGCAAGCCCTCGACGTCGCCTTGGTCCAGGAGTACGACTACGTGCCCCTGGTGGCCGATTCCGCCTTGCAGACCGAGCCGCTATTCGTAGAAGCCGTGTACCTGGCGGCGCTCACCCCGGGTCCGCTGGCCAGCCGTCGGGACGCCAGCTGGATTGCCGGAACGCCGCACACCCTGTGTCACTCGCTGACCGTGAGAGCTTGCGAAGCAGCCGGTTTCGCGCCCAACATCCGCCACCACGCCGATGACTTTGGAGCGGTGCTCGCCTTGGTTGCCGCTGGTCAGGGGGTGGCCTTGATCCCCGACCTCGGAACGCGGGGCGCTCCCGCGTCGGTGGTGTTGACTCCGCTGCCGATCCGGCGCAGGACTCAGCTCGCCTATCGCCGTGGCGCCCAGACCCATCCGGCGACCTACGCCGCCCGCATTGCGTTGCACGACGCCGCGGCGGCGCTTCCCGGCGCGCGCGGCTAGGTGGACCGGCGCTCGGAGAACGCGGCGAGCGCATCGGCGTTCGCGACGTCGCCGAGCAGTACCTCGAACTGGGCGTACTCCCGGGCCGCGGCGGCTGCGATCTCGCCACGGGTGGGCTCGACCATCGTGTGCTTGACTGCGATCAAGCTCGGAATCGGCCGGGAGGCAAGAACTTCCGCGTGCTTGAGCGCCTCGGGCAGCAGTACCTCCGGGGCACAGACCTTCCAGGCCAACCCCATCCGAAGTGCCTCGTCCGCATCGATCCACTCCGAGGACATCAGCATCCAGGCCGCATTCTGACGGCCCACGAGCTGCGGAAGCAGATAGGACGACGCCGCCTCGGGAGCGACCCCCAGGCTGGTGAAGGGACACTTCAAGCGAGCGGTCGACGACATGAACACCAGATCGGCAAAACCGATCAGCGTGGCCCCGATGCCCACGCCGAGCCCGTTCACGGCGAGGATCAGCGGTTTGCGGAGCGCAGTCAACGTCTCGATCATGCCCGCGAAGCCGTACTCCCCCGACGTGAAGTCCGGATCGGTGATGCGCGCCTGCATTTCGACCAGGTCGTTACCCGCACTGAAGGCGCGGCCCGTTCCGGTCAGCAGGATCACGGCGATGTCGGGAGCTTCGTCGGCAGCCCGCAACGCCAACGTCGTGGCGTCGTACAGAGCCTCGTTGAAGGCGTTCAGGGCCTCCGGCCGATTGAGTGTGAGCGTCCGTACCCCATTGCTGTCTTCGACGTTAACGAGCACTGCCGCAGCCTACGTGCGCAGGCGATTCGCTCATCGCGCGGCTTCCGCGGCCGGTGCAGCCGCAAAGGGGGTCGCAAAGGGGGTCCGGAACACATAGCGACTCGTTGGCACGGTGTCGACGTCGACGTTGGCACCGAAGGCCGAGGTGCTGGCGATCATTCGGTTCATGCGGTCGGCCAGGTCGGCGTCGTCGGAGGCCCCGAAGAAGGCGTGTAGATCCTTGGTGGCCTCGATCGGGAAGAGCTCCTCGACGATGGCGTCCAGGTGCGGGGCGTCGGACGTCAGCGGTCGCACCACGGCGTTCTGGGTGTAGCCGAACGTCGCCTGGGTCGCCAACGCCACCGGCGTGTGATCGACGTGCCAGCGGCGCAACCACGTTTCCGGGTCGAGCCCCGCCGGCCGGCGCAGCAGCGCCACGTTGGCCAGTCCCTCGGTGCGTTGGGCTGGGCCCGGCGAAGGTGCGGCCAACGGGACTGACTCGGTCACTAGGTAGGCGGCCACCTCGGCGCAGACCTGCCGAAGCCGGTCCAGCGCCTCGGTCAGCTGGGCCCCGTAACTCTGCTGGGTCCACACGCTGACGAAGCCCACGACCGGTGGGTCCAGCGTCGTCAAGGTCATCAACGAATCCCGCACCGGCGCGTCGCGCACGTTGATCGCCAGTCCCGGCAGCTGCAGGGCAAGCAGGTCGTCGGCCACGTCGTTGCGCAGTGCCGTGCACCAGGCCTCGTCAGCCGCTGCGCGCCGCAGCGTGATGATCACCTTCTCCACGGCACGAACGTACTCCCCGCCGTCGACGAATCGCCGCGCGCCAACCCCACCTCTTCGGCTGGGAGCGTAAGAATGGACTGATGATGAAGGGCCTGGCCATCCGGCCTACGTTGCCCGACATCGGAGCGGTCGGGCGCAGTCTGCTGGGCGTTCTGATCGTGGCAGTCGCGGCACTGCACTGGGCCGGGGCAGGCGCGGCCATCGGCGCGGCCGGCGCGGCCGCCATCGCGGGTGCGGTTGCGCTGCAGGACAGCCCACGTGGTCAGTTCCGCTTGGTCGGCGGCGCCTCGCTGGCAATGGGCCTCGCCGTACTGCTGGCCACTTGGCTCGAACCGTATGGCGCGATGTTCGCGGCGCTGGTTGCGGCGTGGTGTTTCGGGGCGGGGCTGGCCTGGGCGGTCAGTGCCAACGCCGGACTCGTCGGAGCCGCTGTCACCGCTCTCCTGGTCGTGACACCGGGAGCGGTGCCGGCCTGGCCGACGGCAGCCAACTCGGCGGGGCTGGCCGTGCTCGGGGGGCTCGCCCAGGCCGTGCTCATCGCGTGCTGGCCGCGGCGGCGCTGGCGCGCGCAACGATCCGCGTTGTCGCTGGCCTACCGCGCACTGGCCGCCAGTGCGCGCACGCTGGCCGACGATCCCATGCGGACCGTCGAGCTCGCGCCCCTGGTCGCCCTTCGTGAATCCTTCACCCCGGGCGAAGGCCCGACCGCTCACGGCCCCTTCGCCTCCCGCGCATGGTGCGCCCTGCCCGAGCGCATCTCGGCGACCCTCAGCGCAATCGCCGGCAAATCGGCTGGCGCCGAACCTCTGGCTCCGGTGCTCGGGGCCGCTGCCGAGGTGTTGGCCGCCGTCGCCGAACCGAGCTCGGCGCAACGCCGCGTCGCGACCTATGCCCTCGGCCGCTTCGATGCCGCGGCCGGAGCCGTCACGGGACCGGAATCGGTTTTGGTGCAACGACTCTCCAGTCAGCTGCGGGAGGCGGTCGCGCTGCGTTACGGGGAGCTGCCGCCACCTTCGACCGGCACGGACCGCTGGCAGGTCGGGCCGCTGGGTGAGCTACGGGTCATGGCCGCGACCGTGCGCGATCAACTCGGTCGGGAATCCCCGGTGCTCAGGCACGCGCTCCGACTGTCGGTGGCCGCCGCGGCCGGGGCGACGATTGCCCGCTTCGCCGATCTCGATTACGGCTACTGGATACCGCTGACCGTCGTCATGGTGCTGCGCCCCGAGACTGCGCACACCTACACCCGTTGCGTCGGCCGGGTGGCCGGGCTGGCACTGGGCGTCGTGGTCGCCTCCCTGTTGATCGTGGTGTTGCATCCCGGCGGCGTGGTGGCCGCGACATTGGCCGTCGTGTTCCTCGCCGTCGCGTACGCGGTGTCTGGATTCGGCTATCTCGCCGTCACCGCGGCGTTGGCGGCCGCGATCGTCTTCCTCGTCGAGATCGCCAGCACGACCGCCCCCGACGTGATCAGTGATCGGCTGCTGGCGACGCTGATCGGTGGCGCACTTGCGGTGCTGGCCCACGTCGTGTTGCCCGATGACGCCGTGGTCCGGCTGCGTCAGCGCGCGGGTGAATTGCTGAAGACCGAGATCGACTACGCCGCAACGGTCATCAAGGCGTTCGTGCACGAGCTCGACCACCCGACCGAAGCCTTGTCGGCGGCGTGGGAACGGGCCTACCGCGCCAGGGCGGCATTCGAGGCGGCGGCCGGGCCGGGTCCCACCGACGACGGCGACATCCGGCGTTGGCTCCGGTCCTACCGGACCGCGCTGAACGTCGTGACCGCTTCGTGTACCGCCCTGGAGACCAGCCTGCCCGCGCGCCCGCCCGCCGCCTGGGGGCGTGGCTTCGTCGGCGCGGTCGACGAGTACGTCGAGGCGCTCTGTGGCGATCCGGTGACGCCCGGCTCGGCGTGGGTAGCGGACGTGGACCAACTCACCGTCGCGGTCGACCGGGTGCGGGCGGCGTTGCCGTCCTCGGACGTCGCGACGGCGCGTTTGTTGTTGGCCGAGCTCGGCACCATCACGAACCAACTGGCCACGATCACCGCGAGGACGGAGCGGTTGCCACACTCGACGTGACCGCTGGCCTCGGGCGGTATGTCGGCGCCGCGGGCGGTGGGTCAGCGCCGCAGGCGGTGGGTCAGCGCCGCGGGCGGTGGGTCAGCGCGCCCATTTCGGTGTGATGAACACGCCCTCGGCTTCGACGGTGACCCCGTCGGCGTCGGCTAGGTGGCCGACCGCAAAGGTCTTGACGCCCTCCGTGCGGACGATCCTGGCCTCGGCGTGCACCGGGCCCAACGGGGTGGTGCGTAGGTAGCGCAGCGAGATCGTTCCGGTGAGCCGCGGATGTTCGAGCGAACTGGCGGCTTCTCCCAGCACGTGGTCGAGGACGAGCGCGGCGATCCCGCCGTGGACGTGTCCCGGAGGCCCCTCGAAGGCCGCGCCGAGCTGGAAGTCGGCGTACACCACGCCATCGGCGGTGCGTTGCATCACCAGGGGCGGTGCGCTGGGGTTTCGCAACCCGATGACTGGATTGCCCCAGGGCATCTGGTGCGCTTCGGAGATTCGTACGCCGAACGCGCCGTCGAGTTGTCGGCTGCGCAACCGGGCCGTGGCCGTGTCGATCTCGGCCTTCGCGGCTGCGACGGCGGCGGGGTCGACTTCGGTTCGAATGGTTGCGTCGATGAGTTCCCTGACCGAATCGGTGAGCGGTCCGTAGACGTCGCGCAGCCGTTCGACCTGCTCCGAGCTGAGGTTCTCGATGGTGAATTCGACCACGCTTGCACTAGAACACGTTCCAGTCTCGGTGTCGAATCGTTGCGCCACGCCAGTAAGTCAGCGGCCGTTGACATGCGCCGCCCGCAGGCCTACGGTTTAAGTCATCGCATGTTGACTTACTGCCCAGGAGTGCCCCGTGACGAATGCCGACCTTCCCGTCCTGATCGTCGGAGCCGGCCCCACCGGGCTCACCGCCGCGATCGAGCTGTCGCGACTGGGGGTCGACGTCCGCCTCGTCGACAAGGCCGCGACGGCGTCGACCACCTCGCGGGCGCTTGGCGTACAGGCCCGCACCGTCGAATTGCTCCGGCCCCGCGGGGTCGCCGACGAGCTGCTGCGCCTTGGCAATCGAGTTGGGACGACCACCCTCCATGCGGGCGGGCGGCGACTTGCCGGCATCGAATTGCACCGCATGGCCAGCGAATACAACTTCATCCTGATGCTCGCTCAGTCCGAGACGGAACGGTTGCTGGCCGAGCGGCTCCACCAGCAGGGTGTACGGGTGGAGCGTGGCGTCGAATTCGAGTCGCTCGTTCAGGACGACGAGCGGGTCGTCGTCGCGCTACGTCACGGCGACGGGCGTCGGGAAGTCCTGGCCGCGTCGTACGTAATCGCGGCCGACGGCTCCCACAGTCCGGTCCGCAAGGCGCTCGGGCTGCCCTTCGTGGGCCGGGCGCTGACGCAGAACTACGTGCTCGGCGACCTCCACCTTTCTGGCGGACTCCCCTCGGACCAGTTGTCGATCTTCCTGGGCCCCAAGGGCTTTCTAGCCGTCTTTCCGATGGGCTCCGGTCGCTTCCGGTTCATGGCCACCGACCCCGACGGCCTCACCGGCGACGCTCCCGAGCCCGCCCTGGCGGACATCCAGCGGCTCTACGACCGGACCGCACACGTCGAGGCCAAGCTGCACGAGCTGAACTGGAGTTCGCGTTTCCGCATCAACAGCAGGCACATGACCACCCTGCGCGAGCGGCGGGTGTTCTTCGGAGGCGACGCGGCGCACGTGCACAGTCCGGCCGGAGGTCAAGGCATGAACGCCGGCATCCAGGACATGATCAACCTCAGCTGGAAGCTGGCCATGGTGCAGCGCGGAGTGGCGCGACCCGAGTTGCTGGACACCTACTCCAGCGATCGGTTGCCCGTCATCCGCGAGCTCGTGGCCATGACGGAGCGCGCCACCAGGGTCTTCAATTCGACGAGCCCACTCGCGCACGCGTTGCTCACGCGGTTGGCGCCAAAGCTGCTGTCGCGGTCGCGGATCCAAGACAAGGCTGCTGCGGGGCTCGGTCAGCTGTCCGTGTCGTATCGCGGCGCACCGCTCAGTGCGGGCGGCGGACGCCTCGGGCGCCTGCGCGCCGGCGATCGGGTGCCCGACCTCGCGCTCGCCGAGGGCGGGCTGTACGACCTGCTCGACCTCTCCACAATGACGCTGTTCGTCGTCGGCGCTCCCCACCCGAGCTCTCCGGACCAGACCGGCGCGGCGCCGCTCACCCGGGTCTACCGCCGGTGGGGTGACGTCATCACCGTCCGACACCTCTCGAGCGCGTCGGACTTGACCGGGTCCCCGGCGTGGTTGTTGGTTCGGCCCGACGGTCAGCTCGCCGCTGCGGGCAGCCTCGGCGACGGAGCTCGACTGAACCGCTGGCTGGACCGTTGGCTGGTGGCTCCCCGGTGCGCCGCGAGCTCAAGTGCCCCATCGGATTCGGACGCCCCGGCCGCCATCGGGTTTGCCGGCTGACTTCAGTTCGGGTTCCCGTCAGCACCAGGCCTGCCGGTGGCCGTAGCCCAGGCCTGGACTGATCCCGAGGTGACCTCGGGTCCGAGACGAAGTACCTTGGCGGGAAGGCCCGCAACGGCTGTCGACAATCGACACTCCGCGCGTGGGTGCGAATCGACGCGGAAGGCAGGGCATGGGGTCGGCCAAGGTCGAAGGCGCGCGCCACGAGCTGCCCGCGACGTTGGTCGAGGTTGCCGAACGACGGCTCCGAGCCGCCATCCTCAGTGGCGCTCTGCAGCCGGGTGACAAGATCATCGAGGAACAGCTGTGTGCCGACTTCGGCATCAGCCGGGCGCCGCTGCGGGAAGCCTTGCGACTGCTGGGCCAGCAGGGGCTCGTCGAGCACCTTCCGCGCCGCGGGGCCCGCGTCACCGAATGGTCGACGACGGACATCCTGCAACTGTTCGCACTGCGGCACGTCCTGGAACGCCACGCCATCGAGTCGGCGCTACCCCTCGCCGACCCGGCCACCGCGCTCGTGCCCGTTCGCCGGGCTCTCGATCACATGCGCACCGCCACCAGCGAGTTGGAGCGCGACGACGCCCACCGCGTCTTCCATGCCTCCGTGGTGGAACTCGCCGACAACCGACAGTTGAACATCGCGCTGGAGCCCATCCTGCTCAAGCTGCAGTTGCCGATGGCCATGAACCTGCGCGAGGAGGCCCGTCATCACCGGGCCGACGACGGCATCGCCAGGCACCAGGCCATCTTGGCCGCACTGACTAGCAATGACCCCAACACCGTGATCACCGCGCTCGAGGACCACGGGCACCTGCACTACCTGGGGTTGGAGGCCGCACCCGCCACCGGCGATCGAGATCGCTAACAAGATCGACACACAGCCGTACCGAAATCGCCATGATTCTGTCGACAATCGACAGTTATGGCTTATGACGTGCATGGTCCGTCGATCGGACCCTCGGTGGCAGAACTGCTGGCCTCCCACGCCAGCGGAACGGGTTCACCCACCAAGACCGCCCAGCGCGTCGCCGACTCCATCGCCGCCCGCGGCGACGACGGCACCTGGCTCTCGACCGTCCCCCGCGAACAACTGCTGGCCGCCGCGGCCGAGCTCGAAAATCGGCCAGGGGCAAGGACGTTGCCGCTATACGGGGTGCCGTTCGGAGTAAAGGACAGCATCGACGTCGCAGGGGTGCCCACGACGCTGTCGTGTCCGGACTACGCCTACGTCGCCTCGGCCACCGCGCCGGCCGTCCAACGGCTGCTCGACGCGGGCGCGCTCTACGTCGGCAAGACCAACCTGGATCAGTTCGCCACCGGACTGAACGGAACTCGCACGCCATACCCCGTCCCGCGCAGCGTGTACGGGGGCGAAATGATCTCGGGCGGTTCCAGTTCCGGCTCGGCGCTGGCCGTCGCGCTGGGGCAGGTCCCGTTCGCCGTCGCGACCGACACAGCCGGCTCGGGTCGGGTACCCGCCGCATTGAACGGCGTCATCGGATTCAAGCCCTCACGTGGACTGATCAGCACCGTCGGGCTGGTACCCGCGTGCAAGTCGCTGGACTGCATCAGCGTCATGGCCGGCTGCATCGACGACGTCGACCGGGTGCTCGACGTGATGGTGGCCCGTGACGACGGCGACGCCTGGTCGCGGGATCGCGGCCCGCGCTACGCCGGCGCACCGCTGCGCGTCGGGCTGCCGCCGGTCGAGCAGCTCGAGTTCTTCGGAGACGACGAGCTGCGCGACGCTCACCTCGGCTTCCGCGCTCAGCTCGCCAAACAGGTCACCGTCGTCGACGTCTCGCTCCAGCCGTTCCTTGCGGCCGGCGCGCTGCTGTACCAGGGGCCGTGGGTAGCCGAACGGTTGGTCGAGTTCGGCGACTTCCTGGCCAGCCATCCCGAGTCGATCCATCCCGTGGTCCGGGACATCTTCCGTAGCGGCGAGAAGTACACCGCGGTGGACGCCTTTGCGGCGCTGCAACGGTTGCAGGAGCTCAAGGCCGAAGTCGCTCGGTTGTGGCAGTCCATGGACGTACTCGTCGTGCCGACCATCGGCACCACCTTCACCGTCGACGAGGTCTTGGCCAAGCCCATCGAGTGCAACACCATGCTCGGCCACTACACGCATTTCGGAAACCTGCTGGACCTGCTCGGAGTCGCCGTTCCGCTCGGCATCACCCCCAGCGGTAGGCCGTACAGCGCGATGCTGCTCGGCGCGGCCCTGCGTGACGACACCGTGCTTCAACTGGCCGCGCAGCTGCTCGACGAGCCGCGTCCGATGAGGGCCGCGGGCATGTCGTCGAACGCACCGTCCCCTTCGCTCAACACAATCGAGGAGCCCGCATGAGTACACCCGTCGCCGTACCCGCCGAACCGACACCGTTCTCACTCGAACCCGGCAAGACCGCCCTGATCGTCATCGACATGCAGCGAGACTTCCTGTTGCCGGGCGGCTTTGGGGAGAGCCTGGGCAACGACGTCGACCAACTGCTGAAGGTGGTTCCGCCCCTGGCCGCGCTCATCGCCGCGGCCCGCGACGCGGGCATCATGGTGATTCACACCCGCGAGGGACACCAACCCGATCTCTCGGACTGCCCGCCGGCCAAGCTGACCCGCGGCGCACCGTCCAAACGCATCGGCGACCCCGGCAAGTACGGCCGCATCCTGATCCGCGGCGAGTACGGCCACGACATCGTCGACGAGTTGGCTCCGGTCGAGGGCGAAGTGGTGATCGACAAACCCGGCAAGGGCGCGTTCTACGCCACCGAGTTGCAGGACGTCCTCGTGGAGGGCGGCATCACCCAGCTGTTGGTCACCGGTGTCACCACCGAGGTCTGCGTACACACCACGACGCGCGAAGCCAACGACCGGGGCTACGAGTGCCTGGTCGTATCCGATTGCGTCGGTTCGTACTTCCCCGATTTTCAGCGGATCGGGCTCGAGATGATCAAGGCCCAGGGCGGCATCTTCGGCTGGGTGGCCGACAGTGCCGCGGTCATCCCCGCGCTGGCGCAGCTCACCACCACTCCCCTATCCCAGGTCTGAGAGGACGAGACCATGTCCACTGACGTCACCGAAACCCCGGCCGACCCGCCCGCCAATCCTCCTGAGCCCGAGCCAACGCCGTCGATCCCGTGGTGGGCCCGCGGTGACACCAACGCGTTCTTCGGTCTGGGATTCAACATCCTGGTCAACGTCCTGACCCTGACCGGGTTGATGATCGGCGTCGTCAAGGTTCCGGCGAGCGACGTGCTCGGCACCGTGCTACCCGCCCTCGGCGTGGCCCTGATTCTGGGCAATCTCTACTACACGTTCCTGGCGCGCCGGCTGGCCCGTCGCGAAGACCGTTCCGACGTAACGGCATTGCCGTACGGGCCGAGCGTGCCGCACATGTTCATCGTGGTATTCGTGATCATGCTGCCGGTGTACCTGAACACCAAGGACGCCATGCAGGCCTGGCAAGCCGGCCTGGCCTGGGCCTTCATGATCGGCGTCATCGTCATGATCGGCGCGTTCGTCGGACCCTACATCCGGAAGCTGACGCCGCGCGCCGCGATGCTCGGCACGCTGGCCGGCATCTCCATCACCTTCATCTCCATGCGCCCGGCGGCGCAGATGTGGGAGGCGGCCTGGATCGGACTTCCCGTCATGGCCATCATCCTGATCGGATTCTTCACGGACATGAAGTTGCCGTTCGGAATTCCGGTCGGGTTGGCCGCGTTGCTCGTCGGCACCGCCATCGGCTGGATCGGCGGGTACATGTCCGCACCGGACGTCGCAAAGGCGTTCTCGGACATCGCCATCGGCGTCCCCGACCTTCGCGTCAACATGCTGATGTCGGGATTGGCGCATTTGGCTCCGCTGCTCGGCACGGCAATCCCATTGGGCGTCTACAACTTCACCGAGGCGATGAGCAACGTCGAGAGTGCAGCCGCCGCGGGTGACAACTACAACCTGCGCAGCGTGCTGCTCGCCGACGGCGCAGGGGCGTGCATCGGCTCGGCCTTCGGCTCGCCGTTCCCACCGGCGGTCTACATCGGACATCCTGGCTGGAAGGATGCCGGTGGGCGGGCGAGCTACTCGTTGGCCAGCGGCGTGGTGATCGGAATCTTCTGCTTCCTCG
Organism: Mycobacterium sp.; assembly: GCA_023264755.1. GTDB lineage: Bacteria > Actinomycetota > Actinomycetes > Mycobacteriales > Mycobacteriaceae > Mycobacterium. The sequence goes on from JAHFVB010000014.1 coordinate 11,078, forward strand.
GGCTTTTCGGCGTACTCGACGCCCTGCTGCCGGTGCCCGCGATCGTGCCGATCCTGCTGTACATCGGATTGCTCATCGGCGCTCAGGCCTTCCAGGCAGTGCCGCGGTTGCATGCCGTCGCCGTGGTCGCCGCACTGCTGCCGAATCTGGCGCAGTGGGCCAGCGGCCTGATCGACAACGCGCTCAACGCGGCCGGAACCTCGGCCAGTGGCGTCGGGATGGACAAGTTGAACGGCGCGGGCGTGGTGTACGAGGGGCTGTTGACCCTCGGCGAGGGCGCGGTGCTGGTCGGCCTGATCCTCGGCACGATGGTGACCTTCATCCTGGAGAAGAAGTTCCTCTACGCGGCGATCGCGTCCTCCGTCGGCGCGGTGCTGTCCTTCATCGGGCTCATCCACGCCCCTCAGGTGGAGTGGGCGGCCAACCCGCAGGTGGCGCTTGGCTACCTGTTCTTCGGAATCGTCTGCGTCGGTTACTACTTCCTGCCGGGCTCCAAGGATCCGGTGGAGATCGACGAGGCGGACATCGTAGCGGGCCACTGAGCCGGGCAGCCCGTGGGCGACCGATCGGATCGCAGTTGGTTGACCGGCCCGTCAGTGGTAGGTGATCGGCGATTGCGTCGCCGTTGATGGTGCAAGCGTCGCCGTTGATGGTGCAAGCGTCGCCGTTGATGGTGCGAGCGTCTCCGAGGGCTCGGAGGTAGTGGGAGCTTGGACCCCGAGGAGCTTCGCGAAGACGAAACTCGCCGCTTGGTCGGTGTAGAAGGGGACGTAGCCCTCGGTGTGTCCGCTCCATTGGTTGCCGGGGCCCGCATGGCAGATCGGGTCGCTGGGATTGCACAGATCGATCGCCCTGGATCCGAGCAGCGGACTCTGGGCCGTTATCGGTGCTCCGCTGCGGTCGGCCACATTGCCGAAGGTGACGACCGCCGCAACGACGTCGGCGTATTGGGCGGGCAGCGTAGTGCCCCTGAGGAGGCCCCCCACCGAATCTCCGGTGACGATGTCCACCACCGACGCGCCCTGGGAATACCCGCCCAGCACCTGCGGCGTATTCGGGCACTTGTCGGCCATCGACTTGATGTGCGATACGGCGTCCTTGGAGCCGTCGTCGGTGTGCAACTGGAGCAGGCTCGCCTTGTAGTTCACCGCATACGCCCCGATGTTCATGCCGGTCTGCTGGCGCAGCGAGTCCACCAGGGCCTGGCCGACGCGCCCGAGCCCGGGTGGTTCGTCGGTGCCGCGGGCGAAAGTCACCTCGGCGTCCGGGCAGTCGTCGGCGCTGGCCGAGGGGACGCCGCGTGAGCCAGCGGTGGGCGCGATCAGCAGAACGCCGGCGGCCAGCACCGCGGCGGCACTCAGGCCGGCGCGTCGCAAACCGCGTGACCAGGAATGACGCAACACCCAACGCGGCAGTTGGCGTTTGCTCATCGGCCCGATGCTACCGAGAAACCGCGGGCAGATTCGGGGTTGACGAAATCCCTCGAGTGAGGCCTCCGCCCCATACCGTCTACCCCGCGGGTCTGGCGCCCACCAGAACCCGCGCGTTCGGAAGCGCTAGTCGGGCTGGAACGGAACCTCGGTGTCGGGTGCCAGCACGACGTACATCCGACGCCAGGGATCGGTGCCCTGCAGCTGCCATTGATGGCCGGAGCCCTCGGTGTCCTCGGCGAGCAGCACATCGCCAGGGTGCAGCACGAAGTCTTCGCCGTTGCGCGTGGTGAAGTGCAGTGTTCCGCTGAGGGTGACGACCAGCTGACGTACGGGCGCGGTGTGCCAGGCCAACGAGCCCCCGCCGGCGGTCTCCTCGATCGTGACGTGCGCGGCCGACATCGCCTCCGACACCAGGTCTGCGTTGCGGCCCGGCCGCATGTCGAGGCTGCCGATCGCGACGTGCGACGCGCCGTCCTGGCCGGTCCACAATCGGACACATCGGATCACTTCCGCCTCCTGCATCGCTTCGGGCATTGGGGTGACGAATCCCGTTCGTCTCAACCGCAATGGTGAACGAATCCGCGCACGGTGGGGGGCCGATTGCTACGGCGGGCGGCCCACGTCACACCATCGACCGGCGGAGCCGAGACGAATTATCGTGCCAACCATGAGCCGCACCACGTCCGCGAGTCCGGAGCAGACCGAGCCGTACTACGACCTCGGGAGCTATCACCGGTCGATCGAGACGCCGTCGCCGCAAGCGCAGGTGTGGTTCGACCGCGGCCTGGTCTGGGCGTATGCGTTCAATCACGAAGAGGCCATCCATTGCTTCGAGCGTGCGTTGGCGCTGGACCCGGAGTTGGCCATCGCGCGCTGGGGCATCGCGTACGCCATCGGCCCGAACTACAACAAGGCCTGGGACGCCTTCGACCCCGTCGACTTGACCGCTTCGTTGACCAGGGCGCGAACGGAGCTTCACCTCGCCACAACCGGTCGTTCGACCGCGGTCGAACGCGGGCTCATCGAGGCGCTGGCGACCCGCTTTCCCACGGCCGACCCCAACGACGTCGACGCCTTGGCCGCCGCGCATGCCCGCTACGCCGACGCCATGGCCGAACTCGCCTCGGCTCACCCCGACGACGTCGACGTCCAGGCACTGGCGGCCGACGCCTTGGTGAACGTCACCGCGTGGGCGTTGTGGGACGGTGCCACCGGGGAGCCGGCACCCGGTTCCCGCGTGGTGGAGGCGAAGCGGATTCTCGACCGCGCGCTCGCGACCCCGGCCGGCCGCGCACACCCGGGAGTGCTGCACCTGTACCTCCATGCCATGGAGATGTCGGCCCACCCCGAGCAGGCCCTGCCCGCGGCCGACCTGCTGCGCGGGCTGGTGCCCGATGCCGGTCACCTACAACACATGCCCAGTCACATCGACGTGCTCTGCGGCGACTACCACAGTTCCGTGGTGGCCAATCAGATTGCGGTGAAAGCGGATCGGCGGTTCGTCGAGCGGCGGGGTCCGTTGAACTTCTACTCGCTCTACCGGGCCCACGACCTGCACTTCGTGGTGTACTCGGCGATGTTCGAGGGGCAGTTCCAGGTGGCACTGGACGCGGCGGACGAACTGGCCGCGCAACTCACTCCAGAACTGTTGTCCATCGCATCGCCACCGATGGCCGACTGGCTGGAAGCGTTCGTGCCGTTGCGAGTTCACGTGCTCATCCGGTTCGGTCGATGGGACGAGCTGATCGCCGAACCGCTACCGGTCGACGTGGACCTGTACTGCACCACCGCGGCGACGATCCACTACGGGCGCGGCGTCGCCCACGCGGCCAAGGGCCAACTGGACGCGGCCCGCGGCGAACGGGCGGCGTTCGCGGCCGCGTACGCCCGAATACCGGACAGCCGCTACCTGTTCAACAACACGAGCCGTGACATCCTCGCGGTTGCCGAGGCCATGCTGGACGGTGAAATCGCCTATCGGGAGCGCCGATTCGATGACGCCTTCGCCAGCTTGCGGCTGGCCATCGAGCGCGACGACGCCCTGCCGTACGACGAACCGTGGGGCTGGATGCAGCCGGCCCGGCACGCCTACGGAGCACTCCTGCTCGAGCAGGGCCGCCTCGAGGAAGCCGCCGCGGCGTACGCCGCCGACCTCGGCTTCGACGCCACGTTGAACAGATCCTGCCAACATCCGGGCAACGTGTGGAGCCTGCACGGTTACCACGAATGCCTGCAGAAGTTGGGGCGCACTGCCGAAGCGGTGATCATCGGGCGCCAACTCGAGCTGGCCCAGGCCCGCGCGGACGTGCCGATCCTGGCCTCGTGCGCCTGCCGCCTCGACGTCGGCGGCACGTGTTGCGACTGAGCCGCACGTCTGGCGCATCCAACTTCTCACGGCGGGGCTCCCCCGCGTGTCGAAGCCATCCCAGCCGGGCGTTCTCTATCGTCGGTGAACGTGACGAATGCGTGGGCACTGGTGCGGGGTTACGTGCGCAGCGCTCCGCTGACCTACGGCTGGCTGGTCGTACTGCTGGCGACGACGTTGGTGCAGCACTCGCTGAGCCCACGGATATTGCGGGCGCTGCTTCAGTCGACCTCGACGAACCTGCATCACCTGGCGTCGGACCCCGTTCGGGTGCTGGTCAACAGTCTGCTGTGGATCGATGGCAGCTACTGGTGGCCCTACGTGCTGATCTTCACACTGTTCCTGGCACCGGCCGAGCGGTGGTTGGGCCACCTGCGTTGGCTCGCGGTCGGGCTGAGCTGCCACCTCGCGGCCACCTTTCTCAGCGAGGGCTACCTGTACTGGAGCATCCAACAGGCCCAGGCCTCGCCGCGGCTGATCGACGCCCGCGACGTCGGGGTCAGCTACTTCGTCGTCGGCATCGCCGGGGTGCTCTTCTACCGGATCCCAGGACGCTGGCGCTGGGCGTACCTCGCATCGATTGCCATCGTCGCCGTCAGCGCGTTGGTCGCCCGCACCAACTTCACGTCGATGGGCCACCTGTTCGCCTTGCTCCTGGGGCTGGCGTGTTACCCGCTGACGCGAGGCCGGCGGCGGGCCCCCGCTGAGTACACTCCGGCTGTGGCGATCGGCGATGACGACCTCGCACATCTGCGCCGCTGCGTGGAGTTGGCCGCCGACGCCCTGGCCGCCGGCGACCAGCCGTTCGGCTCGTTGCTGGTCGACGCGGACGGCGTCGTCCGCATCGAAGCGCTCAACCGGACCAAGGGCGGCGATGCCACCCAGCATCCCGAATTCGAGATCGCACGCTGGTCCGCGACCAACCTCACTCCCGACGAGCGCGCGCGGGCCACGGTCTACACCTCCGGCGAACACTGTCCGATGTGCGCGGCGGCGCACGCCTGGGTCGGGCTGGGCCGCATCGTCTACGCGGCGTCGACCGCTCAACTGATCGACTGGTTGCGCGCCGTGGGCGTGACCCCGTCACCTGTTGCCCCACTTCCGATTTCGACCGTCGCACCGGGTGTCGAAACCGTCGGACCGGCGGCCGAGCTCGCCGCCGACATGAAGTCGCTCTACGAAGCCGCGTTCAGCCACCAGGTTCGGCCATGAGCGAGCCCGGTTGGGTCGAGCACGCCATCTGGTGGCAGCTGTATCCGTTGGGCTTCGTCGGAGCCTTCCCCGCCGATCCCCCACCCGGTGCCGACGAGCATCGCCTGCGCCGCATCGCCGCCTGGTTCGACCACGCCCTCGAACTCGGCACGTCCGGCATCGCGCTGGGGCCCGTATTCGCTTCGCGGACGCACGGTTACGACACCACCGACCACTACCGGATCGATCCCCGGCTGGGCGACGACGACGATTTCGCCCACCTGGTCGCAGAAGCACGCAAGCGCGGCCTGCGGATCCTGTTGGATGGGGTGTTCAACCACGTCGGAAGTGACTTCCCGAAGTACCAGGACGCCCTGGCCGGGGCAGACGCCTCGTGGTTTCGCAAGCGCGGCAACGGTTTCGCCACGTTCGAGGGGCACGAGGGGCTGATCACGCTCAATCACTCGAACCCCGACGTGGTGGACTACGTCACCGACGTCATGCTGCATTGGCTGCGGCGCGGGGCCGACGGTTGGCGGCTGGATGCCGCCTACGCGGTGCCCGACGGCTTCTGGGCGAAGGTGCTGCCCCGCGTGCGCCAGGAGTTCCCCGAGGCGTGGTTCGTCGCCGAGGTGATCCACGGCGACTACACGGCCACGGTGTCCGCGGCGACGTTCGACTCCGTCACGCAGTACGAGCTGTGGAAGGCGGTCTGGAGCAGCCTCAACGACGCCAACTTCCACGAACTCGACCACGCCCTGCGGCGCCACGACGAGTTCCTGGATTCCTTCGTGCCGATGACCTTCGTCGGCAATCACGACGTCACCCGCATCGCCAGCCGGCTCGACGACGTCCGCCACGTCGAGCATGCGCTCGTCCTCGTGTTGACCGTCGGCGGCACCCCGAGCATCTACGCCGGCGACGAATGGGCGTACCGCGGTGTCAAGGAGGAACGGGTCGGCGGCGACGACGCCGTCCGACCCGAGTTTCCCGCCCGGCCGGAGGACTCGACCCACCTGGGCCAGGACGCGTTCCGGCTGCATCAGCACCTGATCGGCCTGCGGCGGCGCCATCCGTGGCTGCACGCGGCGCGCACGTCGGCGTTGCATCTGGCCAACAGTCAGTACGTCTACCGGACGAGCGCCGACGAGGGCGCCTTGATCGTTGCGCTCAACGTCGACGACGCACCGCTGCGAATGCCGTTGTCCGATTTCGGCATCGACAGCGCCCGGATCGTCGCCGGTTCCGGTGCGCCAGAAGAACGCACCGTCGCCGCGCTGGACGTGCCACCCCACGGATGGGCCATCCTGGTCGGCTAGCGACTGCTCAGCATGCGCAGCGTCTGAGGGTCCCGCTGGGCGGCGAAGTACTTGTCCAGAACGGCGCCGAAGTCGCCGCCCTGCTCGGCGCCGGCGACCTCGGCGAACAGCGTCATCGACGACTGCAGCTTGAGCGCATCCAGCTCGCCACCCATGAGTTCCCGAGCAGTGGTGGCGCCGGATGCGACGACCAACTGCGCGCACCGGAGTAGCCGCGGTCCCAGCACGTCGTGCGCAAGGTAGTCGACCGCCTCCGCGCGGGATGCGATGCCGTACCGCTCGGCCATGGGGCTTCTCCCCAGCCCCCGCAGCTGAGGGAACACGAACCACATCCAATGGGAGGTCTTCCGCCCAGCACTCAGTTCCCGAACCGCGGCCGCGTACGTGCCGTTGGCGTCCTGGGCATCGACGAAGCGCTGTAGTGCACTGGGGTTCGCCACGCCTCCACCGTGCCCGAAGCGTCCCCAGATTGTCGATGGCAACGGCACATTCACCGAGTCACCTCGAATAACCGGTCTTGCGAGCTAATGTTTGCAACCGATGACGACGACCGCGCAAGACGCCACCCTGGACCAGCCGTCCGACTCGACCGAACCCGCCAAGCGGAGTCGTCGCAGACTGATGTCGCGCGTCAGCATCCTGTCCAAACTGCTCGTCATGCTGCTCGTGACGAGCATTCTGTCGGCGGCGATCGTCGGCGCCATCGGATACCACTCCGGGCGAAGCTCGCTACGCACCTCGGTGTTCGACCGACTGACCGAGATCCGGCAGTCGCAGAGCCGGCAGCTGCAAACCGGAATCGCGGATCTGAAGAACTCGTTGGTGATCTACTCGCGGGGCTCGACGGCCTCACAGGCCATCGAGGGGTTCACCGCGGGCTTCGACCAACTCGCCGGAGCGGCCATCGACCCGACGCAACAGCAGGCGCTCAACGACTACTACGCGAAGCGGTTCGCCAAGGACGAGAAGGCCCAGACCGGTGACGACGTCAACGTCGCCGCGCTGCTGCCGACCTCGAACGCAGAGCGCTACCTGCAGGCGCACTACACCGTCCCGTTCGGTGACTACGACCAACGGGACGCGGACTGGGACGCGGCGATCCGGTTCGACGACGCCAAGGACGGAAGCGCGTGGTCGGCGGCGAACGCGCGGTTCAACGACTTCTTCCGCGAGATCGTCACGCGGTTCGACTTCGAGGACGCGCTGCTGCTCGATACCCGGGGCAACGTCGTGTACAGCGCCTACAAGGGGGTCGACCTCGGCACCAACGTGCTCAACGGTCCCTACAAGGGCAGCGAGCTGGGCGGCGCCTACCAGAAGGCGCTCGACTCCAACGCCGTCGACTACGTCGGACTCACCGACTTCGGCGACTACCAGCCCGCCAGTGAGCCCACGGCGTGGTTCGTATCCCCCGTGGGACCGCAGGGCACGGTCGAAGGCGTGCTGGCGCTGCAGTTCCCCATCTCGAAGATCAACAAGTTGATGACGATGGACGAGCACTGGCAAGAGTCCGGCATGGGCGAGACCGGTGAGACGTTCATCGTCGGCCCCGACGATCTGATGCGGTCGAACTCCCGGTTGTTCCTGGAGGACGCCCAGGCCTACAAGCGCGACGTGGTGCGGGCGGGTACCCCGCCCGACGTGGCCGACAGTGCGATCCGCCAGCACGGCACGACCCTGGTGCAACCCGTCCCGACGGAGGCCACCAAGTTGGGGCAGCAGGGTCAGCGCGGCACCCTGATCGCCGACGACTACCTGGGTCACGAGACGCTGCAGGCCTATGCACCCGCCGACATCCCCGGGCTGCGGTGGAGCGTGATCGCCAAGATCGACACCGCCGAGGCCTTTGCCCCGGTGGCGGCGTTCACCAGGACGCTGGTGTTGTCCACGGCCGGCATCATCTTCGCGGTGTGCCTGGCCGCGATGCTGCTGGCCCGGCTCTTCGTCCGCCCGATCCGAAGGCTCGAGAGCGGCGCTCAGCAGATCAGCTCCGGCGCCTACGGGGTGACCATACCGCTGGTGTCGCGCGACGAATTCGGGGATCTGACAGTCGCCTTCAACGACATGAGTCGCAATCTGGCCATCAAGGAAGACCTGCTCACCGAACAGAAGCGCGAGAACGACCGCATCATGTTGTCGCTGATGCCCGAACAGGTGGTGGCGCGTTACCGCGAGGGAGAGGAGACCATCTCCCAGGACCACCAGGACGTGACGGTGATCTTCGCCGACATCGTCGGGCTCAACGAGCTGTCCGCCGATCTCACCTCCGAAGAGTCCCTGGCGATCGTCAACAAGTTGGTGCGCCAATTCGACTCGGCGGCCGAGAGTCTGGGCATCGAGCGGGTGCGCACGCTGCGCAACGGCTACCTGGCCAGTTGCGGATTGAACGTGCCCCGCATCGACAACGTCCGGCGCACCGTCGACTTCGCCATCGAGATGCAGCGCATCGTGGATCGGTTCAACAGTGAAGCGGGCCAAACCCTCAAACTGCGGGCCGGGATCGACACCGGCACGGTCAGCAGCGGGCTGGTCGGCCGGTCGAGCCTGGCCTACGACATGTGGGGAGCGGCCGTCGATCTCGCCTACCAGGTGCAGAGCGGTTCGCCGCAACCCGGCGTGTACGTCACCTCGCGGGTCTACGACGCGATGCGTGACAGCAGAACCTTCACCGCGGCAGGCGAAGTGACCGTCGCCGGAGAGGGACAGCCGATCTGGCGACTCGCGGAGCAGCAGTCGTGACGCGCGTGGTGGACTCGTCCTGGTTCTATTGGGCGATCGGCGTCGCGATCGGGCTGCCGATCACTCTGGTCGCACTGACCGAGGTGCGCGCTGCGCTGGCGAGGCGGGGCAGCGCGTTGGCTCGGCCAGTGAGCCTGGTGCGCAACTACATCCTTCCGCTGGCGGCACTGCTGCTGCTGCTCGTCAAGGCCACCCAGGTCTCGGCGGAAGCCACGCCGGTGCGCATCGTGTCGACGGTACTGGGCTTCGTCCTGCTGGTACTGGTCCTGTCCGGACTCAACGCCACGTTGTTCCAGGGCGCACCGGAAGGCTCCTGGCGCAAGCGAATTCCGTCGATCTTCCTGGACGTGGCGCGGTTCCTGGTGATCGCCATCGGACTCGCGATCATCTTCTCCTACATCTGGGGCGCCAACGTCGGTGGTCTGTTCACCGCGCTGGGCATCACGTCGATCGTGTTGGGCTTGACCCTTCAGAACTCCGTCGGGCAGATCATCTCCGGACTGCTGCTGTTGTTCGAGCAGCCATTTCAACTCGGAGACTGGGTCGACGTGCCCTCGGCGCGCGGTCGCGTCGTCGAGGTGAACTGGCGCGCCACGCACATCGATACCGGCAGCGGGCTGCAGATCATCCCGAACTCGGTGCTGGCCGGGGCGTCGTTCGCCAACCTGAGCCGGCCCCCCGGCGAGCATTCGATCTCGGTGGTCACCGTGTTCAGCCAGAACGATCCGCCCGACGACGTGTGCGGAATGCTGGCCCGGGTGGCGGCCACGTTGCCACACCTGCGTCCGGGGGCGGTCCCGTCGAGCGTGGTG
>JAHFVB010000254.1 GCA_023264755.1 Mycobacterium sp.
GCTGGCCGACGTGGCCACGTCGGAGCTCTCCCGCGGGACCACTGGTAGTACCGGTCCACTGACCGGTGGCATCTGCGGGGGTGGCTGGGCCGGATACGAACCCGGACCCGGCAGGCTGCGCGCCGCTCCCGGCGGGTCGGCGTTGAGGCCGGGGTCGTTCGGGGGCACCGGCCCCAAGGGTCCGCCCGCCGGCGGCGGGGCCAGTGGGCGGCCGAGCGGGTCGTAGGTGTAGCGCTGGAAGAAGGTGTCGCCGGGCACCGGCACCAGGTCGCGGCCCTCTTGGCCGGCGCGTGAACCCAGGAAGATCGACTTGCGCAGGCGCGGGCCGGAGATGTCGACGGTCGCGAAGAGGTTGATGAAGTCACCCCGCACTGCGCGGTCGATCAGGCCTTGGCCATAGGGGAATACGGTTGCGTAGGCCAGTGCCGCATCGAGGTCCGGTCCGACGTCGGCCAGCGCCTGGATGGTCGGCTGGAGGTTCTTCAGGTTGTTCACCAGCTCGGTCTGAGTGGCGTTGACGAGCCGGTTGGCCGTGTCGCTGAATTGCCCGAGCTTGGTCAGCGCCGTGGTCAGGTTGGGCCGTTCCCGATCCAGCACCTCGAGGGCGTGCGGTATCCGCTGCAGCGCCGCATCGATGGAGTCGCGCCGGCTGGCAAAGGTCGAAGCGACGCGGTTCAGGGCCTGGATGGTCGCCACCAGACTCTGACGCTGCTGGTCCAGCGTGCCGATGAACGAGTCGAGTTGGGTGAACAGCTCGCGGAAGTCGGCTTCGCGGCCCGAGAGGGCTTGGTTGAACGTGTGGACGACGTCACCGAGCTGACCCAGCCCGCCGGCATTGACCACCACGGATAGCGAGGACAGCGTCTGTTCGGTGGTCGGGTAGGTCGATGAGGCATTGAGCGTCAGGGTCGAGCCCGGCGCCAGTCGGCCCTCGGGCTGCTGACCCGGCGGAGGGTTCAGGGCCAGGTGCATCGAGCCGAGCAGGCTGGTTTGCCCGACGCTGGCCACCGCGTTGGCGGGGATGACGACGTCGGGCTTGACCGAGATGTCGACGTTGGCATGCCAGTCCTGGACCTGCATCCGGCCGACGCTGCCGACCACGACGTCGTTCAGCAGCACGGGCGAATTCGATTCCAGCGTCGCAACGTTCGTGAGCTGGACGTGGTAGACGACCGCGTCGGCTCCGCGTCCCACCGCACCCGGCAGCGGCAGTGAGTTGAGCCCTTGGAACGCACACCCCGTCGCCATCGTCACCACGCATGCACTCGCCGCGAGCAATCGGCCCATTCTGTTGCGCATCATGATGGCGGTGTCCCATCGGCGGGTGGCGGTGAGTCGGGCGCGGCCTGGGTCGCCTCCGCGGGCAGCAGCGGCCCCGAAGTGGGGGGCGGCAGCGCTTCCGCGGGAAGCATCATCGCCGGCAGGCCAGGCGCCGGCCCGGGAAGGGGTCCGGACGCCGGCGGGGGCACCGGCGGTCCGATGCGGATGTCGTCCGGCGTCGGCACCGGAGCACCTGGGTAGAGGGCGGGTATCGGGAAGTTCTCTCTCCGATTCGGCGCCGAGAAAGGAACATTGGGCGTCGGACCCATGCCCGGCGGCGGGGGGACGTCGCCGTCCAGCCCGGTGTAGGCGGAAACCGACGGGGGCAGCTCCGGCACTCGCGGCACCCCACCTTCGCCGCCGGGTGCGAGCTTGGGGTCGGCGTAGACGATGTTATGCGGGCTGGCCGACTTGGCCAGATACGGGTTGAGCGGCGCCGGAATGTAGTTCAGGTTGAGCAAGCGCAGGGCAGGTCCGAGGTAGTCGGCGCACAACTTCGCGGTCTCGGGGGCCGTGGTGTTGGCCGTGGCGCCGATCATGCCGCAGACGAATTGCATGGGGCTGGCCAGGTTGGGAATCGAAAAGCCACCGCGCGGGCTCCCGGTGTCGGGATCGTAGATGTTGTAGGCGTTGGCGAACGCGGTCGGCGCGACGTGCAGTACCTGTTCGAAGTCGTCCTTGACGTCGACCAGCGTCTGCGTGACGGCGGTGAGTCCCTGGAGCTGCTGGGCGGTCTTGTCCCGGGTGCCCGCGACGAATCGCTTCACCTCGGAGATGGCCACCGACAGATTCGTCAGCGCTCCGTCGAGGTCGGACTTGCTTCCGTCGAGCACGCTGGACAGGGTGGCCAGGCGGTCGTTGAATTCCACGATCTGTTCGTTGCTGCCTCGGAGCGCGGTCACGAACACCTGGAGGTGCTTGATGATGCCGACGAAGTTCCCGCTGCCCTCGGAGAGGATCCGGGCCGCGCCGGAGAGTTGCTTCAACGTCTCACGCAGCTTGGCGCCGTTGCCATCCAAGGCGTTGGCGGCGCTGTCGATGAACTTGCCGATCGAGCTGGTGGACATGTCGTTGGTGGGGTTGAGGTCGGTCGAGAGCCGCTCGAGTTGCTTCTTGACGTCGTCCCACTCGACCGGCACCGCAGTCCGCTCCTCTGGGATGACGGCACCGTCGGCCAGCTTCGGGCCACCTTGGGCCGGACGGTAGGCCGGCGTCAACTGGACGTAGCGCGCGGCCACCAGATTCTGCGCCACGATCACCGCTTTGGCATCGGCCGGGACGGGAACTCCGTGGTTGACCGTGATGGTCATCTTGGTCCGGGTGCCCTGCGGCTCGATCGAATCGATCCGGCCCACCGTGACCCCGGAGACCTTGACGTCGTCGCCCGCATAGATGGCCGTCGCCGTCGGGAAGTACGCGGTGACCGTGGTGGGGGCGAAGAACGCGGCTCTGGCCGCGAGGTAACCGCCGCCGATGAGCGCGATCGAAAGCACCGCGACGACGGCAAGTTTGAACCACTTCGAAGACCTCACCGTGAGCCTCCGGGAATCGCGTTGTACGGCAGCGGCAGTTCGGCGCGGGGCCCGGTCGTGTCGCTAGTCGGCGGCTGGCCGGCGCCGAACGCGCCCCTGCGGAATCCGAACGCATAGTCCAGGAACGGCTGCAACAACTGTGCCGGTTGGAAGTTCGGCACGTACGCGGTGTAGTAGAACCCGCTGGACACGGCTTCACTGAGCGTGGTCTGGTACTTGGCCGCCCCCGGGATCGCCTTGGCGAGATTGTCGCGGTTGCGCACCAACACCTCGTTCACCCGGTTGAGCCGGTCCAGTGTCGGCGCCAACTCCTTCTCGTTGTCGGCGACCAATCCGATCAACTGCTTGGACACGGCCGACGTATTGGCGAGCAGATCGACGACCGCCTGCCGACGCTCGACCAGCACCGCCAGCAGATCGTTGGCATTGAGGATCAGCGAGTTCACCTGTTGGCTGCGCTCCGAGAGGATTCCGGTCACGTCGGAGGCGGTCTTGAGCAGCTCGGCCAGCGTTTCGTCTCGGCTGTTCAGCGAACGCGACAGCCGGCTGAGGCCATCGAAGGTCGGGCCCAACTGCGGGGCGATTTGATCGATGGTCGTCGACAGCGTGTCCAGCGACTGGTTGAGCTGAGCGGTATCGGTGCCCGCGGTGTTCGCAGTCAGGTCGCCGACGGCGTCGCTCAAGGAATAGGGCGAAGACGTCCGGGAGACGGGGATCTCCTTGGTCCGGTTCAACTTTCCGCTACCCGCCGATTCCAGCGTCAGTACCCGCTCGCCCAGCAATGTTCCGGTCTTGATGTGGGCCGAGGTCTCCGACCCGAGCGGGTACTTGCTGGCGACGGTGAAGCCGACGAGTGCGTCGCCGTTGTCGAGCGAAACATCGGTCACTGCACCAACTTTGATGCCCGCCAAGGTGACGTCGTTGCCGACGGCAATTCCGCCGGCTTCGGCAAAGCGCGCCTTGTACTGCAATGACGTCGCGTAGGACGCCACCCGTTCCGGCTGCAGCCCGACGGCGATGACCAGGATGGCCAGCACGACACCGAGGAAGCCGGCCCTGACGAGATTGTTCGCACGGTATTTCAGCATTAGGGCTCCGCACACCTTCCGTTCTCTTGCTTCACGAACGGGAAGAACGAGGCCCGACCTTGCAGGTCGGTGACCTTGATGGAGAGCTCGCAGATGTAGTACTGAACGAAGGCGCCATAGGCTCCGATGCGGGCGAGCTTGCGGTAGTTGCCCGGGGCCCGTTGCAGGGCGCCGTCGAGATAGCCCTTGCCGTCGTCGAGGTTCTTGGCCGCCAGATTCAGTTGATCGATGGTGCCCTTGAGTGGAGGGCGGGCGGCGGTGAGCAGCTCGGCGATCGACGCGGTTCCGTTGTCGAGCGAGGTGATGGCGGTGGCGATCGGGTCTCGATCCCTCGACAACCCGGTGACCAGCTTCTCGAGCCGATCGATCGCGTCGGAGAACTTGTCACCGTCCTTGGACACGGTGGCCAGCACGGTGTTGAGGTTGTCGATCAACTCCTGGACCGTCTGGTCGTTGTCCGCCAACGTGTTCGTGAACGACGACGTCTTGGACAGCAGCGAGTCGATGGTGCCGCCTTGGCCCTGGAAGACCTGAACCAGCGAGGCCGAGAGCGCGTTCACGTCTTGCGGGTTCAGCCCCTGGATGACGGGTTTGAGGCCGCTCAGCAGCAGATCCAGGTCGAGCGCCGGCTCGGTGCGGTCCACGGGGAGCTGCGCTCCTGGCGACAGCAACTTGGTTGAACCGGGTCCGTCGACGAGCTCCAGGAAGCGGTCGCCGGTGAGGTTGAGGTAGCGGATCGCAGCCTTGGTTCCGGAGGTCAGGTGAATGTCGCGGTCGGTGTCGAATTCGACGAGGACCTTGCCGTCCGACTGCAGCGACACTCCCGTCACGGTGCCCACCCGAATGCCCGCCACCCGGACCGTGTCCCCCGTCGCCAGGCGCGAGGCATTTGTGAAGACCGCGGAATAGCCGTTGGTGGACCCCGTCCGGTACTGCCCGAACGTGAAGAACAAGAAGACCGTCAGCACCACCATGATGGCGGCGAAGACGCCGAACTTCAGGAAAGTGCCTCGCGCGCCCATCATCCGGGCATTCCGATCTGCGCACTGTTGCGCGGAGGGCCATCGATGTCGCCGAAGAGCGCCTTCTTGAGTGCGTCCGAGTTGAGTAGGACGCCTTGGTTGCCGTACGCCCAGGGATTGGCACCGACGTCGGTGACCAGGAACGGTGGGCGGAAGTTGGCCGGCACGACGGGCAGGTGCTGATCCTTGCAGGACGGGCCACTCTTGGCCGCGACCTTCGGCAGATCCTGCGGGTACCGGTAGCGCTCGACGCCCAACGTGAAGTTGGCGGTGACGTCCACGCCGGGCCGGTCGGGCGGCGGAGTGTGGAGGAAGGGAATCAGGCCCTGAAGTCCGCACCGGAGGTTTTCCCAGTACTGCGACGCGACGGCCGTGGTGGGTATCAGCATTCGGAGGTCGTCACTGAGCGCTTGCCGGTTGTCGGCCAAGACCGGGTTGCCGGTGTCGGCCAGCCCGATGGCGCTGATCAAGAACTCATCGAGGTTCTTCTGCTGATCGACCAGGGTGTCGCCGATCTTGGTGGTGTGGTCGAGGATGTCGACCAGGTCGGGCGCCGCGTCAGCGTAGGCATTCAGGGCCGCCGGCGCGACTTCGAGGTCGCGGTTGATGTTGTCCAGGCTGGGGTTGAGCTTCTTGAGCAACCCGTTCAAGTCGGTCACCGTCTGGCCCAACTTCTCGCCGCGCCCGTTCAGCGCCCCGGAGATCGCGGCGAGCGTCTGGTTGAGCTTGACCGGATCGATCGCCTTGAGCACCGAGGTGAGCTGCTGGAAGACGGTGTTGATCTCCACCGTCACGTGTTGAGCATCGAGCTGTTGGCCCTTCGCCAACGGCTGCGACGACGGATTCGGCGGGGCGACCAGCTCCACGAACTTGGCGCCGAACACCGTCGACGAGGTGATGTCGACGGTGACGTTGTTCGGAATGTCCTTGAGTTGCGAGGGATCCATCCCCAGGTGCAGCACGGCCTTGCCGTCGGCCCGGTTCTCGATCGATTCGACCTGACCGACCTGGACACCACGCATCTTGACCTTGGCTTCGGGATTCATCACGAGGCCGGCTCGCTCCGAGACGACCGTCACCGGCACGGTGGTGCCGAAGCCACCCTGGAACATGCCGATCGCGAAGAACACGATCGATCCGAGTACGGCGACGGTCGCCAGCCCGGCCAAGGGGCGAACAGCTGCATTAGCCACTGAGGTGCTCCCCTATCCCGACAGGTTGAAGTTGCCGTTGGAGCCGTAGACGGCCAGCGACACCAGCAGGGTCACCGACACGACCACGATCAGGGAGGTGCGTACCGCGTTGCCGACTGCGACGCCGACCCCGGACGGCCCGCCGGTGGCGTAGTAGCCGTAGTAGGTGTGGATCAACAGGATCGTCAGTGCCATCAGCAACGCCTGCAGGAAGCTCCACAGCAAGTCGATCGGGTTGAGGAACGTGTTGAAGTAGTGGTCGTAGAGGCCACCGGATTGGCCGAACAGGAACACCGTGGTGAACCGGGAGGCCATGAACGACAGGATCACTGCGATCGAGTACAGCGGGGTGATCGCGATCATCCCGGCCACGATGCGGGTGGACACCAGATATTCGATCGGACGGATGCCCATCGACTCCAGCGCGTCGATCTCCTCGTTGATCCGCATCGCACCCAGTTGCGCGGTGGCGCCGGCCCCGAAGGTGGCGGCCAACCCGATCCCGGCGATCACCGGAGCGGCGATGCGGACGTTGATGAACGCCGAGAGGAATCCGGTCAGCGCTTCGATGCCGATGTTGCCCAGCGAGCTGTAGCCCTGCACCGCCAGCGTGCCGCCGGTAGCCAGCGTCAGGAACCCGACGATGACCAGCGTGCCGCCGATCATCGCCAACACCCCTGCGCCCATGGAGATCTCGGCGATCAGCCGCACGATCTCCTTGCGGAAGTGCCCGGCCGCGTGAAACGTGCCGCCGATGGCCTTGCCGAAGAACAGCGTCTGATCGCCGATGCGGCCCAGCGTCCCGACCGGACGGCCAAAGGTCCGGAAGACCCGGGGGTAGGTGCCGCGCAATACCTGCATGGTGCCCATCGCCGGCCTACTTCGCCGTCATCTGGATGCCGATGGCGGTGACCACCACGTTGATCACGAACAACGCCATGAACGCGAACACCACCGTCTCGTTGACCGCGTTGCCCACCGCCTTGGCCCCGCCCCCGGTGATGGTCAGCCCGCGATAGCAGGCCACCAGCCCGGCGATCAGCCCGAACAGCAGCGCCTTGACGCACGAGATGATCACCTCGGGCACTCCGGTCAACAGCGTGATGCCGGCCGCGAACGCACCGGGGTTGACGTCCTGGACGAAGATCGAGAACAAGTATCCACC
>JAHFVB010000255.1:0-3089 GCA_023264755.1 Mycobacterium sp.
GACTCGATGGTCGGGTTGCTGATCAACACCGTGCCGGTACGGGCTCAAATCACCGCCGACACCACGACCACGGACCTGCTCGAACACCTCCAGAGCGCCCACAACCTCACCCTCGAGCACCAACACCTGGCGCTCAGCGAGGTACACCGCGTCACCGGTCACGACCAGCTGTTCGACACCGTCTTCGCCTACGAGAACTATCCGATGGAAGCCGGCGCCCTGGACGGCGCCGCCGACTTGGCCGTCACCGACATCGCCAGCCGCGAATACACGCACTACCCGCTGGCGATGCAAGCGGTGCCCGGCCGGCAACTGACTCTGCGCGTCGAACACGACACCGATGTGTTCCCCGAAGCCAGCGTCGAGGCCCTGATGGAACGGTTGCGGGCGGTGCTGGCCGCGATGGCCGCCGACCCCGCCCAACCGCTGTCGTCGCTCGACCTGCTCACCGCTGGTGAGCACGAGCGCCTCGACGCGTGGAGCAACCGGGCGGTACTCACCCGGACGCCGGTGCCGATGCCGTCGATTCCCGAACTGTTCGCCACGCAGGTGACCCACGCACCGGACGCGGTGGCCATGACCTTCGACGGCGGCTCGCTGACGTACCGCGAGTTGGATCAGGCCGCCAACCAGCTGGCCCACCAGCTGGCTGCCCGCGGCGTCCAGCCTGGAACGCGGGTCGCGCTGCTGACGGAGCGCTCCGCCCAGGCCGTCATCGCGATCTTGGCGGTGCTCAAGACCGGGGCGGCGTATGTGCCGATCGACCCGGCCGTCCCGACGTCGCGGCTGGACTACATCCTGGCCGATTCCACGCCGATCGCAGCGCTGACCACCGCCGAACTGGCGCCGAGGTTCGCCGAGTCCGGGCTACCGGTCATCGACCTCGATGCACCCCGCGGCGTAGCTCGCGATGAAGCCGAACCCGGCGCCGCGTTGCCGATGCCGTTCCCCGACGACATCGCCTACGTCATATACACCTCCGGTACCACCGGCGCCCCCAAGGGCGTGGCGGTCACCCACCAGAACGTCACCCAGCTGATGTCGACGCTGGACGCCGGCCTGCCCTACCCAGGCGTCTGGCCGCTGTGCCACACCTTGGCCTTCGACGTCTCGGTGTGGGAGATCTGGGGTCCGCTACTGCGCGGCGGACGACTGGTGGTGGTACCCGAAGCGGTCGTCGTATCGCCGGAAGACTTCCACGAGGTGCTGGTCAGGGAGCACGTCAGCGTGCTCACCCAGACTCCGACCGCGGTGTCGATGCTGGCCCAGGAGGGTTTGGAGGAGACGGCCCTGGCGGTCGTCGGGGAGGCCTGCTCGGCCGAAGTGGTCGATCGCTGGGCCTCGGGACGGGTGATGATCAACGCCTACGGCCCGACCGAGACGACGATGTGCGTGGCCATCAGCGCGCCGCTGACCGTGGGCTCCGGAGTGCCACCCATCGGCTCGCCGGTGCCGGGGGCAGCCCTATTCGTGCTGGACAACTGGCTGCAGCCGGTGCCCGCGGGGGTGGTCGGCGAACTTTACGTCGGCGGCGAAGGCGTGACGGTCGGCTACGTGGGTCGGTCCGGGCTGACCGCGTCGCGGTTCGTGGCGTGTCCCTTCGGTGGGCCCGGGGCGCGGATGTATCGCACCGGCGATCTGGTGCGCTGGGCTGCCGACGGGCAGCTGCAGTACCTGGGCCGGGCCGACGAGCAGGTCAAGATCCGCGGCTACCGCATCGAACTCGGTGAGGTGCAGGCCGCGCTCGCCGCGCTGGACGGCGTGGACCAGGCAGCGGTGATCGCCAGGGAAGACCGGCCGGGCGACAAGCGCCTCGTCGGCTACATCACGGGTTCAGCCGATCCTGCCGCGGTCCGCGACCAATTGGCCGAGGTGCTGCCGCCGTACCTGGTGCCCGCCGCGGTGGTGGCGCTGGAGGCGCTACCCCGCACGGCGAACAACAAACTCGACACCCGCGCCCTGCCGGCCCCGGAATACCAGGGCGCCGGCGGCGAATACCGGCCCCCGGCCAATGCGGTCGAGGAGGTGCTGGCCGACATCTACGCCCAGGTCCTGGGACTGGAGCGGGTCGGGGTCGACGACTCGTTCTTCGACCTGGGCGGGGACAGCATTCTGTCGATGCAGGTGGTGGCCCGCGCCCGCGCAGCCGGGGTGGTGTGCCGGCCGCGGGACGTGTTCGTCGAGCAGACCGTCGCCCGGCTGGCGGTGGTAGCCGAGGTGGCTGCTGGTGGCGAGGCCGCCGAAGTCGACGAGGGCCTCGGTGCCGTGGTGGCGACGCCGATCATCCGGTGGCTGAACGAGGTCGACGGCCCGGTCGACCAGTTCAACCAGGCGGTGGTGGTGCAGGCTCCGGCCGGGGTGCAGCGTGCCGACGTCGACGCCGTCTTGCAGGCGTTGCTGGATCGGCATGCGACGTTGCGGTTGCGCGTGACCGACGGTAGCGACGGGTGGGCGTTGACGGTGCCCGAGGTCGGTGCGGTCGACGCCGCGGCCTGTGTGCAGACCGTCGACGTGTTGTCCGACGAGGCGTTGGTGGCGGCCCGGTCGGGATTGAATCCGGCGACCGGAGCGATGCTGCGCGCGGTGTGGGCCAGTACGACCGGTGAGTTGGCGTTGGTGGTTCACCACCTAGCCGTCGATGGGGTGTCGTGGCGAATCCTGTTGGAGGACTTGAACATCGCGTGGGCGCAGCACCGCGCCGGGCAGCCGATCGAGCTGCCGGCCGGGGGCACGTCGTTCGCGCGGTGGTCGGCGTTGCTGGCCGAGCACGCCAGGGATCCGGAAGTGGTGGCCCAGGCCGAGGCCTGGCGCGAGGTATCGGCGGTCCCATCGGTACTGCCCGCGGTGCAACCGGCGCTGGACACCTACGCCAACGCCGGGCAACTGACGGCGATGCTCGATACCGAGACCACCCGGGCGCTGCTCGGTGAGGTCCCGGCGGCGTTCCACGCCGGGGTGCAAGACATCCTGCTGATCGCCTACGGATTGGCGCTGGCCGAATTCCTCGGCACCCACGGCGCGCCCGTCGGCATCGACGTGGAGGGCCACGGCCGCCAAGAAGAGTTGGCCGACGACGTCGACCTCTCGCG
>JAHFVB010000255.1:3099-6916 GCA_023264755.1 Mycobacterium sp.
GGTCGGTGCGCTGTCCTGGGCGCAGGTCAAGGCCGGGGAGACGGCCTTGGGTGAGGCGGTCAAGGCGGCCAAGGAGCAACTGCGGACGCTGCCCGACGGGCTGGGCTATGGGCTGCTGCGGTACCTGAACTCCGAGGTCGAGTTGGGCGGGGCGGATCCGACCATCGGGTTCAACTACCTGGGTCGCTTGGGCGCGGCCGCCACCGAGACCTCCGAGGACTTGTGGCGGGTCAGTTCGCAGGGCGTCGCGGTGGCCGGGGTGGCCGCAGCCATCCCCATGCCGTTGGCGCACACCGTGGCCCTGAATGCAGCTACCACCGACACCCCCGCCGGTCCGAGCCTGCAGGCCAACTGGACCTGGGCGGGCTCGAGGCTCCAGGACCGCCACGTCCAACGACTGAGCGAGCTGTGGTTCGAAGCGCTGCAAGGCATCTGCGCGCACGTCGGCAGCGGCGGCGGCGGACTGACCCCGTCGGACATCGCGCCGGCCCGGCTGACCCAAGCGCAGCTCGATGAGGTGCAGCGCCAACACCGGATTGCCGACGTGCTGCCGCTGACCCCGGTGCAACAGGGGCTGCTCTTCCACTCGAGCTTCGCGAACGAATCCGCCGAAGACCTGTACGCCGTCCAGCTCGGACTCACCGTGAGCGGCCCGCTGGATCCCGAGCGGCTGCGCGAAGCGGTGCACGCCGTCGTCAACCGCCACCCCAACCTGGCGGCCCGCTTCAGCGAACAGTTCGGCGAGCCCGTGCAGCTCATCCCCGCCGCTCCCGAACTGGCCTGGCGCTTCGAACGGGGCGACGGCGTCGCGGACGCCGAGCAGGTTGAACTGCTCTGCGCGGCCGAACGGGCTGCGGTGTGCGACCTCGCGGGCGGACAGACCTTCCGCGCCGCCTTGATTCGGCTGGCCGACGATCAACACCGATTCGTATTGACGCTTCACCACATCGTCGTCGACGGTTGGTCGCTGCCGATCCTGCTGCAGGAGATCTTCGCCGGCTACTTCGGCGAGCGGCTGCCCGCCGCCCCGGCCTACCGCAACTTCGTGAGTTGGCTGGCCCGTCAGGATCGCGGCGCGGCGCAGGCCGCCTGGCGAGCGGTCTTCGCCGAGTTCGACGTCCCCACGCTCGTCGGGCCGCCGACCCCCGGTGACCGACGCAGCGTCGAAACGTGTTGGATGCCTGCCGAACTGACGCAGGCCATCACCGACTTGGCGCGCGCTCGGCACACCACCGTCAACACCGTGCTGCAAGCCGGGTGGGCACAGCTGCTGATGCGGCTGACGGGCCACGAGGACGTCGCATTCGGAACCGCGGTCTCGGGTCGACCCGTCGACTTGGTCGGCGCGGAGTCGATCGTCGGTCTGATGATCAACACCATCCCGGTCCGGGCCCGCATCGCCGCGACCACCACGGTGTCCGAACTGCTCGATCAACTGCAACGCAGCCATAACGAGACCCTCGAACACGAACACCTGGCGCTCAACGAGATTCACCGCGTCACGGGTCACGATCGGCTCTTCGACACGTTGCTGGTCTACGAGAACTATCCGATCGACGCCGATGCTTTGCTCGGCGCGCACGGGCTGGCCGTCACCGAGGTCACCAGCCGCGAGTACAACCATTACCCGCTGTCGGTGGTTGCCCTACCGGGCCAGGAACTGCGGCTGCGCGCCGAATTCGACACCGAGGCCTTCGATTCCGACGGCGTCGTGAAATTGATGACGCTCTTCCAGCAGGTGCTGGAACTCATGACGCTCGACCCCGACCGCCGGCTGTCCTCACTCGACCTGCTCGACGCCGACGAGCACGCCCGCATCGACACGTGGAGCAACCGGGCGACGCTGACCGGGCCGCCGGCCGCCCTGGAATCGATCCCGACGTCGTTCGCCGCGCAGGTCGCCCGCGTACCCGACGCCGGTGCGCTGACGTTCGGAGCACGCACGCTGACCTATGCCGAGTTGGACGAGGCGTCCAACCGGTTGGCACATCTGTTGGCCGCCAACGGCGCCCGCCCCGGCCAGCGGGTGGCACTGCTGCTGCCCAGGTCCGCCGAGGCCATCGTGGCGATCCTGGCGGTGCTCAAGACCGGGGCGGCGTATCTGCCGATCGACCCCGCCCACCCCGACGCGCGGATCGAGTTCATGCTCGCCGACGCCGCCCCCATCGCCGCGCTCACCATCGCGAGCCTGGCCCAGCGGCTGTCCGGGGCCGACGTGCCGATCATCGACGTCGCCGATCCCGCCATCGACACCCAACCGAACTCCGCACTGCCTGCGCCGCTTCCCGACGACGTCGCCTACCTGATCTACACCTCGGGCACCACCGGCGTGCCCAAGGGCGTCGCCATCTCGCACCGCAACGTCACCGGACTACTGGACGCCGCCGGCGCCGACCAGGACTTGATCGGTCAGGTGTGGACCCAGTGGCACTCCCTGGCCTTCGACGTCTCGGTCTGGGAGATGTGGGGCGCGCTGCTGCACGGTGGACGGCTGGTGGTGGTGCCCGAGGACGTCGCGCGCTCCCCGGAGGACTTCCACGCCCTGCTGGCCAGGGAAGGGGTCACCGTACTGAGCCAGACGCCGTCGGCGTTCTACGCGCTGCAGACCGCCGATGCGCTACAGCCCGAGCTGAGTCGGCAGCTGAAGCTGCAGGCGGTCGTGTTCGCCGGCGAGGCGCTGGAACCCGCGCGGCTGCAGACGTGGCTGAGCAACCATCCGGGCCTGCCACGCATGATCAACATGTACGGCACCACCGAGACGACGGTGCACGCCTCGTTCCGGGAGCTCGGCGCCCAGGACCTCGACAGCGCCGCCAGCCCGATCGGGGTGCCGCTGGCGAATCTGGCCTTCTTCGTGCTGGACGACTTCATGCGCGAGACACCCGTCGGGGTGGTCGGCGAGCTCTACGTGGCCGGCACCGGAGCGGGGTACGGATACGTCGGCCGGTCCGGGCTGACCTCGACCCGGTTCGTGGCGTGCCCGTTCGGCGCGCCGGGGGCCCGGATGTACCGCACCGGCGACCTGGCCTGCTGGGGTGCCGATGGCCAGCTGACCTATCTGGGCCGCGCGGACGAGCAGGTCAAGATCCGCGGGTATCGCATCGAGTTGGGCGAGGTGCAAGCGGTGTTGGCCGGCTGCGACGGCGTCGAGCAGGCCGCCGTGATCGCCCGCGAGGACCGACCGGGCGACAAGCGCCTGGTCGGGTACATGACGGGCACGGCCGACCCGGCCAAGGTGCGCAGCGCGATGGCCGAACGGCTACCCGAGTACATGGTCCCGAGCGCAGTGGTGACCTTGGACGTGTTGCCGCTGACGGTCAACGGCAAGCTCGACAAGCGCGCCCTGCCCGCCCCGGACTACCAGGGGGACGACGACTACCGGGCCCCGGCCGACGCGGTCGAGGAGATCCTGGCCGACATCTACGCCCAGGTGCTGGGAGTCGAGCGGATCGGCGTCGACGACTCCTTCTTCGACCTGGGCGGCGACAGCATTCTGTCCATGCAGGTCGCGTCGCAGGCGCGGGCGGTCGGATTGATCTGCCGGCCCCGTGACGTCTTCGTCGAACAGACCGTGGCCCGGCTGGCCAAGGTGGTCCGAGTGTCCGACGACGTCGGCGCCGGCGTGCTCGACGAAGGTGTCGGACCGGTGGTGGCCACCCCGATCATGCGGTGGCTGAGCGAGGTCGACGGTCCGGTGGACCAGTTCAACCAGACCGTGGTGGTGCAGGCCCCGGACGGCGTCGGCGAGGCCGACGTCGAAGTGCTCCTGCAGGCCCTGCTGGACCGGCACGCCACCTTGCGGATGCGCATCGACGTC
>JAHFVB010000255.1:6926-7314 GCA_023264755.1 Mycobacterium sp.
CGACGTCGGAGCCGACGACGCGGGCTGGGCCCCGACGGTTCCCGAAGCCGGCTCCGTTCCGGCCCGCTCCCGGCTGCGCACCGTCGACACGCTGTCCGACGAGGCGTTGATAGCGGCCCGCTCCAGCCTGGACCCGTTCACCGGGGCGATGGTGAGCGCGGTGTGGGCCAGTGCGACGGGTGAGTTGGCGTTGGTGGTTCACCACCTGGCCGTCGACGGGGTGTCGTGGCGAATCCTGTTGGAAGACTTGAACGTAGCCTGGGTTCAGCATCACGGCCGCCAGCCGATCACGCTGCCGGGCGGGACGTCGTTCGCGCGGTGGTCGGCGCTGCTGGCCGAGCATGCCAGCGACCCCGCGGTATTGGACCGAGCCGACACCTGGCGGCAG
>JAHFVB010000015.1 GCA_023264755.1 Mycobacterium sp.
GCTGTGGGGCATCGGCGGGTCCGCGCTCAGCGACCCCCAGGACTGCGCCGGCCTGCTCGCCCCGATCGCGGCGGGCGCGCCGGTGAACGGTTGGTCGGCCTCCGGTGCAGGCGGCATCGTCTACGTGGTGGTGGCCCAGGCGAACGTCGCGCCCGTACCGGCCGCCGACTGCGCGTCCTGGACGATGTCTACCGACCACACCTCCGCCGCCATCTCCTCGGCCGACGTCCCGACGATCGCCCAAACCGCGTCGTCGCTGGGGTTGACCGCCGACCTGACCACCAGGGTCGAAGGTGGTTCCGAAACGCATTCGCGGGCACAGACATTGATGACCTATCTCGGGGGCGACGGCGGGGACGATGGCGGGGACGGCGCGGCGGGCGGCGTGACTTACGTCGCGTACGTGGTCGTCGTCACCGATCCGGGAGCGTCCGACCCACCGCTGGAACAGGGCTTCGCGGCGAACCTTCTGGTCGATACCGTGTCGGCGCTACGAAGCTGAAGCCGCCGCGGCGGGTAGATTGACGCCGGTGCTCAGAACGTTGCTCGTCGTCGCGTGCGCCGGCCTGTTGACCGCCTGCGGGGGCGGTGGACCGAGCCCGGCCACCGGCGACATCGCCAAGGTGCTCGACGTCAAATCCAGCTTCGGACCCGCGTTCAAGGTCAGTACCTTCGGGCCGGCCGGCGTCGACCCGCACCTGCTTTCGGGCCAGGCCCTGCCGCCCGGGGTGACGTTCGACCCGCCGGAGTGCGCCAAGGTCGCGACGGGGCTCGCGGTGCCGGACGGGCTCAAGGGCAACATGGCCGCGACGACGGCCGAGGGCGAGGGCAACCGGTTCATCACCATCGCCGTCGAGACGTCGGAGCCGCTACCGTTCCCGGAACCCAGCGCGGCCTGCAAGAAGTTCGCCTTCGCGGCCAACGGCGCCCGCGGCCTCGACGAGGTGGTGGAAGCGCCGACGATCGACGGGGCGCGCACGCTCGGGACCCATCGCGTCGTGCAGACGATGGTCAACGGCAAGCCGGCCACCGGCGAGCTCTACAACTACGTCGCGACGTACGGCAAGTACCGGGTGATCGTCACCGCGAATCCGCTGATCCAGCCGGGCCAGCCCGTGGCGCCCGTCAACACGCAGCGGGCCCGCGACCTGCTGACGGCGGCCGTGGCGGCGGTACGCGGCCACTAGCGCACGTTCTTGGGCCGGAACTGGATGCTGATGCGTGGGCCCACCGGTCTGGCGGTCTTCGGAACCGAGTGCTCCCACGTGCGTTGGCACGACCCGCCCATCACCAGCAGGTCACCGTGGCCCTGCGGCAAGCGCAGCGTGCGGCCGCCGGCGCGGGGACGTAGCGCGAAGACGCGTCGGGCGCCCAGGCTGACGATCGCCACCATGGTGTCTTCGGTGCTGCTGCGGCCGATGGTGTCGCCGTGCCAGGCGACACTGTCGTGACCGTCGCGGTACAGGCACAGACCGGCCGTGGTGAACGGCTCGCCGAGCTCGCGCGCATAGATGTCGTTGAGCCGGACCCGCAGCCGAGCGATCGCGGGGTGGGGGGCCGGCTCGGCGCTGAGGTCGTGAAAGCTCACCAGCCGTGGGACGTCGAGTACCCGGTCGTACATCTGACGGCGTTCGGCGCGCCACGGGATCGACTGCTCGAGGTCGTCGAACAGACCCTCCGGCCCGCCGTTGAGCCAGCCGGCCCGCACGTCGATCCAGGCGCCGTCGCCGAGTTCGCGCCGATCGGCATGGCCGAAGAGCGACTCCTGAACCGCCAAGGACACCCGGCCATGCTATCGCACATACATTCGAAAATCACAGATTGGCCGCGCCGGGTCCCTTCGCGGACAACACGTCGTCGGGGTTGAACAGCGCGCACACCTTGAGGCTCATGCAACCACAGCCGATGCAGCCAGTCAGATTGTCGCGCAACCGTTGCAGGTGCAGAATCCGCTCGTCGAGGTCCGAGCGCCAACCGGCCGACAGGCGGGCCCAGTCCTTGCTGGTCGGCACCCGGTCGAGTGGCAGCGTGGCCAGCGCGTCGCGGATGCGGGCCAACGGAATTCCCAGCCGCTGCGACATTCGGATGAAGGCCACCCGGCGGATGGTGTCCCGGGTGTAGCGGCGTTGATTGCCGGCTGTGCGGCGGCTCGCGATCAAGCCCTCGCGCTCATAGAAGTGCAGGGCGGACACCGCTACTCCGCTGCGATGCGATAGCTCGCCGGGCGTCAGCTCGGACAACTCCATGACCTGAACAATAGTTGAGGTGTCGCGGGTGTAGCCAACGATGCAGCCCCCGATGGCGTTACGGTGCTAGGTGTGACGGGCACTGTGCTGGGCTCCAATTCAGAGGTGGGCGCGCTGCGGGTGGTCATCCTGCATCGCCCTGGCGCCGAGCTGCAGCGGCTGACCCCGCGCAACAACGACGTGCTGCTGTTCGACGGGTTGCCCTGGGTGGCCAAGGCCCAGCAGGAACACGATGCCTTCGCTGCGGTGTTGCGTTCCCGCGGTGTCGAGGTGCTGCTGCTCGGCGAGCTGTTGACCGAGGCGCTGGTCAGTGGTGCCGCCCGCATGCAGGGCATCGCTGCGGCCGTCGACGCGCGCCGCCTCGGATTGCCACTGGCCCAGGAACTTTCGAAGTACCTGCGCACGCTCGAGCCCGAACCGCTGGCCCGAGTGCTGATGGCGGGGATGACGTTCAACGAGTTGCCCTTCCACGAGGGCGAGCTGTCGCTGGTGCGCCGCATGCATCACGGTGGCGACTTCGTCATCGATCCGCTGCCCAACCTGCTGTTCACCCGCGACTCGTCGTTCTGGATCGGCCCGCGGGTGGCCATCACGTCGTTGGCGCTGCCAGCGCGGGCCCGCGAGACGTCGTTGACCGACCTGATCTACGCCCATCACCCGCGCTTCCTCGGGGTGCGGCGGGCCTACGAATCGCGCTCGGCGCCCGTCGAAGGCGGTGACGTGCTGTTGCTCGCCCCTGGGGTGGTGGCCGTCGGTGTGGGCGAGCGGACCACCCCGGCCGGGGCCGAGGCGTTGGCGCGCAGCCTGTTCGACGACGGACTCGCCCACACCGTGTTGGCGGTGCCCATCGCGCAGGAGCGGGCCCAGATGCACCTGGACACCGTCTGCACCATGGTCGACACCGATGCCGTCGTGATGTACCCGAACATCGTCGACTCGTTGTCCGCGTTCACGATTCGCAAGCGCTCCGATGGGGTGAGCATCGAACGCGCAGCGCCGTTCGTCGAGGCGGCCGCCGACGCCATGGGCATCGAGAAGTTGCGCGTCATCGACACCGGGCTGGACCCCGTGACCGCCGAACGCGAGCAGTGGGACGACGGCAACAACACGCTGGCGTTGGCCCCCGGTGTCGTCGTCGCATACGAACGCAACGTGGAAACCAATGCCCGGCTGTCGGATTCGGGTATCGAGGTGCTGCCGATCGCGGCGTCCGAGCTCGGTACCGGCCGCGGCGGTCCGCGGTGTATGTCGTGCCCGGTGGCGCGAGATCCGCTGTAGGCACCCCTACGCCCCCGCTTCGCGTGCGCTGAGGGCTGCGAATCCGATGGAAACACGACCCTCAACGCAGCGGAAGCGTTCGTCCGCGGGCAGTCCATGCCTCGCTGAGGCGATGCACGATGAACGCCCGGCTGTGCTCGGCGACCACGTGCACGTCGATCCACCCCTGCCGGCGCACCAGTTCGTTGCGCCCGATGTCGTGGACGAAGCGTCGTCGGTCCGTCTGATGGAGTGCGCCGTCATAGTCGAGCCCGATCCTTGGCTCGTCCCAGCCCATGTCGAGGAACGCCTCCGAGAACCCGTCGCTCACGCGAATCTGGGTGCGGGGCCGGGGAAATCCCGCAGCGATGACCAGTAGACGCAGCCACGTCTCCTTGGGCGATTGCGCACCGGCGTCCATCAGGTCGATGGCACGACGCCAGGTCCGATAGCCCCGCGCCCGCGGATAGCGACGGCCAAGCGCCAGCACGTCGTCGGGGGCCACCGCCGTCGCACGGGCCAGCGCGTCGAGCTGCCGTACCGCCTGTTCCAGCAACAGGTGACGCGCGATGTCGAGCGCCGTCCTTTCCGGTGACGTCACTGGGATTCCGTCGAGGTACACGAGCTCGTCGTCGGAGAGTTGTTCGCGCCGAGTGATGATGCCGTTCGGCGGCCGCGAGCACGACGAGATCAACTCGATCGGAGTCCGAGCCTCGACCCATTGCACACCGTGCAGTGCGGCGGCGGCGCGACCTGCCACGATTCCTCGCCGACCCGACCATAGCCACGCCCCGACAGTGCGCTGGCGGAGCGACGGCTCGACGAGCTTCGCGGTGTAGACGTCGGGAAACAGTGCCGAGTACCGCCACCGCAACTGCCCGCGCGTGAGCGCGCCTGCCCGTAGCGACTCGCTGCCGAGGAATACGTCGTCCATGCGCGCATCGTGATGAGTGCGACCGACAGAAGCGCCCGCGAATGCTCCGGTTGTACACAGGGCTGTGGATGGCGGGAATTCGCAGCCCTGAGCGCAACCGAAGTGAGGGCGAAGCTGGCTAGCGCCAGGACGGCAGCCAGATCTCCATGTTCCACGTCGCCTGGGAGACCGGTAGCCCCGTGAGTATCGGGTACAACCAGGTGAAGTTCGTAATGACAAGCGCCACATAGAAACACACGACGAGCAATCCGAGTGTGTGGCGTTCGGCGTTCTGCCTCGGCGCGTAGAGCACGTCACCCAGGATCAGCGCGATCATGATGACCAGGAACGGGGCCATCGGGGCGGCGTAGAAGAAGTACATCTGCCGGTCGATGTCGGCGAACCACGGCAGGAAGCCCGCGGCGTAGCCGGTCAACGCCACCGCATAGCGCCAGTCGCGCTTGACGAACGTCCGCCACGACGCCCACAGCAGCACCGGCACCGCGATGAACCACATCGCCGGCGTACCCACGAGCATCACGGCCTTGACGCAGGACTGGGCGCCGCAGCCCGCGACGTTTTCCTGGTCGATGGCGTACAGCACCGGCCGCAGCGACATCGGCCATATCCACGGCTTCGACTCCCACGGGTGGTGGTTGCCGGCGGCGTTGGTCAACCCCGCATGGAACTTGAACACCCCGTAGGTGAAGTGCCACAGCGATCGGATGGCGTCCGGGAGCAGGCCGTCCGGACCGATCGACCGGTATTCCTCGTGGCGGTCGACGGCGGTTTCGGAGGCGAACCAGGGCGCATACGAGGCGAGGTAGACGGCGAACGGGATGAGTCCGAACACGTAGAGCGCCGGCCCGACGTCGCGCCGCAGCGTCCCCACCCACGGCCGCGGCACCCGGTACTGCCGACGGGCTACCACGTCGAAGGCCAACGTCATGAGGCCGAAGAACAGGATGAAGTACAGCCCCGACCATTTCGTGGCGAACGCCAGCCCGAGCAGCACTCCCGCGCCGAAGCGCCACCAGCGCACGCCCAGTCGCGGACCCCACGGGGTATCGGCGATGCGGCCCTCGAGCAGCGCGACGTGCATCCGCTCGCGCATCTGGTCCCGGTCGACCATCAACGCACCGAACGCGGCGACGACGAAACTCACCAGGAACACGTCGAGCAGCGCGGTGCGCGCCGTGACGAAGCTGACGCCGTCGGCGATGATCAGCAGCCCGGCGATCCCGCCGATCAGCGTCGAGCGCGTGATGCGGCGCACGATGCGCGCCACCAGCAGCACGATGAGCACGCCGCACACGGCGCTGGAGAACCGCCAACCGACGCCGTTGTAGCCGAACAACGCCTCGCCGATGGCCACCAGTTGCTTGCCGACCGGCGGGTGCACCACCAGCCCGTAGCCGGGGTTGTCCTCGACGAAGCCGTTGCCGAGCAGCTGCCAGGCCTGCGGCGCGTAGTGCTTCTCGTCGAAGATCGGGGTGCCGGCGTCGGTGGGGGAGCCGAGGTTGAGGAATCGGGTGAGCGCCGCGAGCGCGGTGATGACGGCCGTCATGACCCAGCCCTGCAAGCGGTCGTGCGGGCCGAAGTCCGGCACCGGCACCAGCGGGCCCGGACTGATCACGGGGACCGTGCGCTCGGGCGCGATGTCGTCGAGCGGCGGAGCGGTCACAAGGGCGATCGTAGGCTGTCGAGTGTGACTAGCCCGAAGACAGGAGGACGCCTGCTGTTGGCCGCCACGCCGCTCGGCCAGCCCGCGGACGCGTCCGCACGGTTGATCGAGGCGCTCGGCAGTGCTGACGTGATCGCTGCGGAGGACACCCGGCGGGTACGGGTGCTGGCCAGTTCGCTCGGCGTTCGGCCGACGGGGCGCATCGTCAGCTTCTTCGACCAGAACGAGGCGAGTCGGGTGCCCATGCTGGTCGACGAGGTGGCCGGCGGGGCGACGGTGCTGGTCGTCAGCGACGCGGGCATGCCGTTGATCAGCGATCCGGGGTACCGGCTGGTGGCGGCGTGCGCAGCGGCCGGCCTGTCGGTCAGCTGCCTGCCGGGCCCTTCGGCGGTGACGACGGCGCTGGCGGTGTCGGGGCTGCCGTCCGACCGGTTCTGCTTCGAGGGGTTCGCGCCGCGCAAGCACGCCGCGCGGGTGACGTGGCTGACGACGCTGGCGGGTGAGCAACGCACGTGTGTGTTCTTCGAGTCGCCGCGTCGGCTTGGCGAATGCCTGCGTGACGCGGTGGACACCCTTGGGCCCGAGCGCCGGGCGGTGGTCTGCCGGGAGTTGACCAAGACGCACGAGGAGGTCAAGCGGGGCACGTTGGCCGAGCTCGCGGACTGGGCCGCCGACGGGGTGCTCGGGGAGTTGACCGTCGTGCTGGCCGGAGCGCTCCCGCGCACCGACGTGGCCGACTTGGTCGCCGAGGTGAGCAGGCGCGTCGCTGCCGGCGCCGGGGTGAAGGATGCGTGCGCCGAGGTGATCGCGGCTCACCCGGGCGCTCCGTCGCGGCGTGAGCTCTACGACGCGGTGCTGCGCTCGCGAAGCTGAGCGGGCCCCGTTGCCCATGAACGTCGACCCAAGTTCCCAGCCAACGCTTGGCAATCGGGCCTACGCTCGATCCAGCGGCTGGCGCCGCCCTTGACCGTCGAGGAGTAGCTCGTGAAAGTCGTTGGGCTGGAGGAACACTACGTCACCACCGACGTCGTCGAGGCCTGGAAGCGGGTCGACGCGCGATGGCAGGATCCGGTGGCGGGGACGGCCGGTGGGGTCGAGCGACTGCTGCTGGACCTCGACGGGGAGCGCCTGGCGGTGATGGACGACGCGGGCGTCGACACCCAGGTGCTCTCTTTGACCACCCCGGGATTGTTCAATCTGGACGCGGCCGAGGCCGTCGCGCTCCAGACCGCGTGCAACGACCAGGTCGCCGCGGCCGTGCGTGCGCATCCCACTCGGCTGCAAGGGTTCGCGACGTTGGCGCCGCAGTGCCCGGAGCTGGCCGCCGCCGAGTTGGCCAGGGCCGTCACCACGTTGGGCTTCCATGGCGCGATGATCTTCAGCCGCGTGCGGGAGGCCCCGATCGATCAGGCCGACTTCTGGCCGGTCTTCGAGGCGGCCGAGGCGCTGGGCGCCCCGCTCTACCTACATCCGCAAACGCCCCCGGCCGCGGTGCGGGCGGCCTACTACGGCGGATTCGGCGATGCGGTCGACGCCGCGTTCGCCACCCACGGGTTGGGCTGGCACTACGACGCGGGTGTCGAACTGCTCCGCCTCATCCTCGCCGGGGTCTTCGACCGGTTCCCGCGGCTGCAACTGATCCTCGGGCACTGGGGCGAAGTGGTGCCGTTCTATCTCGAGCGGATCGACCGGATGGCCGCCTTCGCCGGACTGCCGCGCAGCGTCTCCGACTACGTGCGCAGCAACGTCTACCTCACGCCCGGCGGGATCTTCAGTCAGCGCTACCTGAAGTGGGCCACCGAGGTCGTCGGCGTCGAGCGGATCATGTTCGCCGCGGACTATCCGTTCATCGCCACCGACGGCGGGCTGGCCCGCGGCTTCCTCGAACGGGCCGAGCTCAGCGAGGCGGACCGCGCCCGCATCGGCGGGGGTAACTGGGCTCAGCTCTGCGCCGGTATCCGGCGCTGAGCGTCGGCTCCCACGATCGCGGCGGCCTTGTCCAGACACTCCTGCCACTCGGCCTCGGGATCGGAATCGGCGGTGATGCCGCCGCCGACGCCGAGTACCGCGCGTCCGGCAGTGTCGAACTCGACCGTGCGGATCGCCACGTTGAGTTCGGTACCCGCCGCAGGTGAGGCGAAACCGACTGTGCCGCAGTAAACTCCGCGACCGAACGGTTCCCAGCCCGAAAGGAGTTGGCGCGCCCGGCTCTTCGGGGTACCGGTGACCGAGGCCGGGGGGAAGGTGGCCTCGAGCAGCGTCGCCATCGACACGGCGCCGTCGACGCGGGCGGACACCGTCGACACCAAATGCCACACCCCGGGAGCCCGGCGCACCGCGAGCAGTTCGGGCACCGTCACGGTGCCGGTCAGCGCGACGCGACTGAGATCGTTGCGCACCAGGTCGACGATCATCACGTTCTCCGCGACGTCCTTGACCGAGGCGCGCAACGCGGCCGGTGGGCGGTGCAACGGGAGCGTGCCCTTGATGGGGCTCGACGTCACGGTGTCACCGGTGCGGCGCAAGAACAGTTCCGGGGACAGCGACGCGACCGCGCCCCAGTCGCCGGAGACGAACGCCGCGCGGGCCGGCGCCGTGCGGGCGACGACGTCAGCGAAGAAGTCGACGGGGGTTCCGGTGAGGACGCCGACGAACTGAGCGCATACGCACGCCTGGTACACCTCGCCGGCGCCAATCGCGTCGAGGCACGCCAGCACGCCCGCGCGGTGGGCGGCGCGGTCGGGTTCGGTCCAGTCGATGGTCCAGTGGCCGGGCCGGCTCGGGGCGCTCACCGCGTCGATCAGCCAGCTGGGGGCTGACTTGCCGGAAAGGCTTTCGTACCACCAGGTTCCGCAAGTGTCCTGGCGCAGCACGTCGTCAGTCCAGCCACCGGCGGCCTCGGGGAGGCGCGGGCCGCGCCGGTCGGAGCCCGGATCCGGATAGGACAGATATCCCACCCAGCCACCGCCGACCGTTTCGCTAGCTAGCACCCCGGCCGCGCGGCTGTCGAGTTCGAAGACGCGGTCGACGGGCACGGGTTCGAGCGCGACGCTCGGCGCGATGACGGCCTGGGCGCCGAACCAGTCGCCGCTCAACGCCGCCGGCGGGGGGAGGCCGTGGTCGGCGGTCGCGGCGGCCACGCTGCGCAGCACCGCGGAGGCGCTGCGCGACGAGGTGATCCGCTCGACACGCATCGGCCCAGCTTGTCACGCTTGGCGCGAGAGCTCCCTGGCGACCGTGACCCCACCGAGCTTCTCGGGGTTGCGCATTGCGTAGAAGTGGCTGATCTTCCCTTCGGTGACCTCGACGGAGATGATGCCCTCCAGCTTGTCGCCGAGGTAGAGCACCAGGGCGGGCGCGCCGTTGTAGAAGGCCGGCTCGACGCGGCCCTCGGCTCCAGCCGCACGGATCAGGCCCAACACCAATCGGGCCACCCGGTCGGCGCCGAGCACCGGCCGCCGGGCCGCGCTGACCTTGCCGTCGCTATCGGCGGTCCACACCACGTCCGGAGCCATCATCGTGATGAGCGCATTGACGTCTCCGGTGGCCGCGGTGGCGAAGAATTGCGCGGTGAGCTCCATCGACAATCGCGGGTCGACGGGGTCGAACCGTTTGCGGCGGGCTTGGACGTGCTCCCTGGCGCGGTGCGCAAGTTGACGCACTGCGGCGCTGGACTTGCCGATGGCGGAGGCGATCTCGTCGTGGCTGAATCCGAACACCTCGCGCAGCACGAACACCGCGCGTTCGTCGGGACCGAGCGTCTCCAGCACCACCAGCATCGCCATCGACACCGATTCGGCGAGCACGACGTCCGCCGAGGCGTCCGCGCCGTCGACCAGCAACGGCTCTGGCAGCCAGGGGCCGACGTACTCCTCGCGCCTGCGGGCCTGGGCGCGAAGCGCATTGAGCGCCTGCCGGGTGACGAGTTTGGCGAGGTAGGCCTTGGTGTCGGTCACCGTCGCCAGGTCCACCTCCGCCCAGCGGAGATAGCTCTCCTGGAGGACGTCATCGGATTCCGTTGCCGTGCCCAGGATTTCGTAGGCGATGGTAAACAGCAACGGCCGCAGCAGGGTGAACCGCTCTGCGTGCTCGTCGGGGTCCTTCATGGCGTCGGTGCCGACGTGCGCTGCGCCAACTCGGCCAAGTGCTGGGCCCGCTTGCCGCCCTTGAGCCAGAAGTACGAACCCGGTTTGCGGGCCTCCTTCGCCAGGAACGCGATCGTGCCCTTGCACACGGCTTCCTTCACGACGGCGGCTGCGCGCCCGCCGAGGAAGATCGGCATGACCCGGTCGTCGAAGTGGGCGACCTGAATGGTGCCCGCCTTGCGACCCAGGCTGATGCACTGGCCGGTGAAGGCCTGGTCGAGCGCCGCGGGTGTGGTGCCCGCGATGCGGCTGAGCACGGTGTTGGCGGCTTGGGCGCCCAGCGGGAGCGCGGCCTGGCAGCTCATGCGTAGCGGCAGATTCGACGGTGCGGACGCGTCGCCGGCGGCGACGATGTAGGGGTTGTCGACGCTGGTCAAGGTCTCGTCGGTGAGCAGCCGGCCGAGCTCGTCGGTGGCCAGGCCGCTGCGGGTCGCTAGGTCCGGGACGCCGAAGCCCGCCGTCCAGATGGTCACGACGCTGCGCAGCTCGCGACCGTCGGCCAGCGCGACGGCACGCTTGCGCACCTCGGTGACGTTGGTTCCGGGCCCGTCGACGACGGTCACGCCGAGTTTGCGCATGCGCTTGGTCACCGCCCGGCGGGCGCGGGCGCTGAGGTACGGGCCGAGTACGCCGCCGCAGACCAACGTCACGGCATGGCCCTCTTCGGCGAGTTCGGCGGCCGTCTCCAGGCCGGTCGGGCCCGCGCCGACCACGACCACCGGTGCCCCCGGGTGGACGTCGGCCAGCTTCGCGTGAAGTGCCTCAGCGTGCTCCAATTCCGATATGGGGTAAGCGAATTCGGCGACTCCGGGCACGGTTGACGGTGCGCCGGTGCTGCCGACCGCGTAGACCAGGTATCGTATGCGACGGTGCCGCCCGAGCCCAGGGTCACGGTGCGGGTGGTGGCGTCGATGCGTTCGGCCGTGTCGACGAGCAGCCGGACGTCGGCGCCGAGCACGTCCGCGTACTCGGCGACCGCGTCGTCGGATCCGGCGACGAGTTGGTGCAACCGGATGCGCTCGACGAACTTCGGCCTGGGGTTGATGAGCGTGATGGCGACGTCGGGGTTCAGCCGAAGGTGGTTGGCGGCGAGGACGCCTGCGTATCCGCCGCCGATGACGACGACGCGGATGGATTCCCTGTTGGTTTCGTGGTGATTGGTCATGCCCTCGAGACACCTCCGCCTGACGAAGTGTGACACGGCGGCGTCGAATGTGGCACAGCTCACACGCGCCCGGGTGGCGACCTTGGTGCAGAAGTCGGCGGGCTGCGGGTGGGGGCCCTGGTGGCGACCCTGGTGCAGATGTCGCGGGTTTGGCCGCGGTCGGGTGGCGACCCTGATGCAGAACTCGCGGGTTTGGCGTCGAGATCTGCCTGGTGGTCGTGATTCGGGGCGTGCGGCGACCCTGGTGCAGAACTGGCGGCCACAGACCGGCCGCAGACCGGCCGCAGACCGGCCGCAGACCGGCCGCAGACCGGCCACAGACCGGCCACCGACCGGGCCCGGCGGGCTTAGCCGGCCGAGTCGCCGGCCGGCGGGAGATAGCGCGGGAAGACGCCCTCCGGCTTCGGCAACGCCGTCCCGGGGACGAGCCGGGTTCCGACGGCGCTGAAGTCACGGGCGTCCGATGGCTGCCCGAGCAGATCCAGCAGCTTGGCCGCCGAGTCCGGCATCACCGGCTGCACCAACAGCGCGGCGATGCGCACCGCCTCCAGCGTCGTGTAGAGCACGCTGCCGAAGCGCTCCTGGTCGGCGGCGGCCTCGGACTTGCGCAGTACCCACGGCTCTTGGGCGGAGAAGTACCGGTTGGCCGCACCGAGGGTCAGCCAGATGGCCTCCAGGGCCAGGTGCATCGCCGGCACGTCGTAGTGGGCGCGCACCGTCTCGAGCAGCCCGTCGGCGTGGGCCAGCAGCGCTGCGTCCTCGTCGGTGGGCTCGCCGGGAGTGGGGACGATGCCGTCGAGGTTCTTGTTGACCATCGACAGCGACCGCTGCGCCAGATTGCCCAGCTCGTTGGCCAGATCGGTGTTGATCCGGCTGATGATGCCGTCCTCGCTGTAACTGCCGTCCTGTCCGAAGGGGACCTCGCGCAGCAGGAAGTAGCGCACCTGGTCCAGCCCGAACGCCTCGACGAGCTGCGCCGGGTCGACCACGTTGCCCAGCGACTTGCTCATCTTCTCGCCGCTGTTGAACAGGAATCCGTGTGCGAACACCCGTCGCGGCAGTTCCAGTCCGGCCGACATCAGGAACGCCGGCCAGTAGACGGCGTGGAAGCGGATGATGTCCTTGCCGATCATGTGCAGGTCGGCGGGCCAGTACCGCTGGTATGCCTCCGAGGAGGTGTCCGGGTATCCGGCGCCGGTCAGGTAGTTGGTCAGTGCGTCGACCCAGACGTACATCACGTGGTCGGGGTGGTCGGGAACGGGCACGCCCCAGTCGAAGGTGGTGCGCGAGATCGACAGGTCGCGCAGGCCGCCTGAGACGAAGCTGACGATCTCGTTGCGCCGGACATCCGGGCCGATGAACTCGGGGTGCGCCTCGTAGTGCGCCAGCAGCCGCTCGGCGTAGGCGGACAGCCGGAAGAAGTAGGTCTGCTCCTCGGTCCACGTCACCGGGGTGCCGGTCTCGGTGGCGATTCGGGTGCCGTCGGCGCGCACCTCCAACTCGTCCTCGGCGAAGAACCGCTCGTCGCGCACCGAGTACCAGCCGGAGTACGAGTCCAGATAGATGTCACCCGAGGCGTTCATCGCGTTCCAGATCGCGATCGAGGCCTCGATGTGATCGGCGTCGGTGGTGCGGATGAACCGGTCGAAGGAGATGCCGAGCTTGGCCTGCATGGCCTGGAACGCATCGGAGTTGCGCCGCGCCAGGTCCGCGGTCGGGATGCCCTCGGCGGCGGCCGTCTGTGCCATCTTGAGGCCGTGCTCGTCGGTGCCGGTCAGGAATCGGACGTCGAAGCCGTCGAGGCGCTTGAATCGCGCGATGGCGTCGGTGGCGACGTACTCGTAGGCGTGTCCGATGTGCGGGGCGCCGTTGGGGTAGGCGATGGCGGTGGTGAGGTAGTACGGCGTGCTCATTTGGCCTTCACCTTATGGTGTCGAGGTGAGTTCCCATGGACGGAGGAGTGAGCCGCCTCCGCCTCCCAGCCCGCTGACCCCCCTCATCGACGCCCACACCCACCTGGACGCGTGCGGCGCCTCGGACGCCGACGACGTGCACGCCATCCTCGACCGAGCCGGTGCAGTCGGCGTCACCGCGGTCGTCACGATCGCCGACGATCTGGAGTCCGCCTGCTGGGCCGTCGCCGCGGCCGATTGGGACCCGCGTGTCTATGCCGCCGTCGCCCTGCATCCCACCCGGGCCAATGCGCTGACCGACACCGCCAGGGCCGAGCTCGAACGACTGGCGGCTCACCCCAGGGTGGTGGCCATCGGCGAGACCGGCCTGGACTTGTACTGGCCCGGCAAGCTCGACGGGTGCGCCGAGCCCGCGGCGCAGCGCGAGGCGTTCGCCTGGCACATCGACCTGGCCAAGCGCACCGGCAAGCCGTTGATGATCCACAACCGTGAGGCCGACGCCGAGGTGCTCGACGTGCTGCGCGCCGAGGGCGCCCCGGAGACGGTCATCTTCCACTGCTTCTCGTCGGGCCCGGACATGGCGCGCACCTGCGTCGACGCCGGCTGGCTGCTGAGCCTGTCGGGCACGGTGAGCTTTCGCAACGCCCACGAGCTCCGCGAGGCGGCCAAACTCATCCCGCAGAACCAGCTGCTGGTCGAGACCGACGCGCCGTTTCTCACCCCGCATCCGTTTCGTGGGGCGCCGAACGAGTCGTACTGTCTGCCCTACACGGTGCGCGCGTTGGCCGAGGTCGTCGGTCGTCCGGCTGAAGTGCTGGCGCACGAGACTTCGCGAAACGCGACAGTGGCCTACGGAATTCGCAGTTGAGCGAGTTGCCGCGGCTTTGGCTTTTCGTTACCGTCCTGTTATCGAAGCCGGTGACCAGCTAGTTGGTTAGAAGCAATACGAATAGTGCGGGGATACGAAACTCTTGAATGCATTGAACAAGCTCGATGAAGCTCGCTCACCACAGTTGCGCTTCGTCGTAGCCGCTCTGCTGATGGCCCTCGTGTTTGCCGGTGGATACGCCGTCGCTGCGCACAAGACGGTCACGCTGACCATCGACGGCGCCCCCATGACGGTTTCGACCATGAAGTCCCGGGTCATCGACGTGGTCAAGGAGAACGGCTTCGACGTCGGCGAACGCGACGACCTGTACCCCGCGCCCGATCAGCCAGTTCACCAGTCCGACAACATCGTGCTGCGGCGCAGCCGGCCGCTACAGCTCTCCCTCGACGGTCACGGCAGTCGCGAGGTCTGGACGACCGCGTCGACGGTGCAGGAGGCCTTGACGCAGCTGTCGCTCTCAGACACCGCGCCCGCGGCCGCTTCGCGGGCCACGCGCGTCCCGCTCGGGGGCATGTCGCTACCGGTGGTGACTCCCCGGACGGTCTCGCTCAACGACGGCGGTGTGATCCGCACCGTCCGGTTGGCGGCAGCCAACGTCGCGGGTCTGCTCGAGGCCGCGGGGGTTCCGCTGCTGCAAAGTGACGCCGTGGTGCCGCCGACCAGCGCGCCGGTGACCGAGGGGATGACCATTCAGGTCACCCGCATCCGCGTCAATAAGGTCACCCAGCAGCTGCCGTTACCACCGGACAACACGGTCGTCCCGGACCCCACCATGAACATGAGCCGAAAGGTCGTCGAAGATCCGGGAGCTCCGGGCCTACAGGACGTGACATTTGCCGTCGCGACGGTCAATGGCGCGGAAACGGGGAGGCTGCCAGTAGCCAATGTCGTCATCGCACCCGCTCGCGCTGGGGTGCTCAGGGTGGGCGCGAAGCCAGGTACCGAGGTGCCTCCGGTGTCGAATGGGGCCACGTGGGACGCCCTCTCCCGATGTGAGGCCGGTGGCAACTGGGCGATCAATTCCGGTAACGGTTTTTATGGTGGTGTCCAATTTGACCAAAACACATGGGAGCGGAACGGCGGTTTGAGGTATGCTCAGCGGGCAGATCTGGCGACTAGAGAAGAACAGATCGCAATTGCTGAGGTAACTCGGGCGCGTCAAGGTTGGGGCGCCTGGCCGGTATGTAGTGGAAGGGTGGGGGCGTCCTGACGATTCGGCTCCTCGGGCGGACCGAGATACGACACCTGGCTAAGGAACTCGACTTCCGGCCGCGTAAGGCGTTTGGTCAGAACTTCGTGCACGATGCGAATACCGTTCGGCGCATCGTCTCGGCTTCTAGCATCAACCGCCATGATCACGTGCTCGAGGTTGGTCCCGGCCTGGGATCTTTGACGCTCGGTCTGCTGGACCGCGGTGCCAAGGTCACGGCCGTCGAGATCGACCCCGTACTGGCTCGGCAACTGCCGACCACCATTGCCGATCACTCACACAGTGAGATCAGCCGGCTCTCGGTGCTCAATCAAGACATCTTGACGCTGCAACCTTCCGACCTGGCCGAACAGCCCACGGCGCTGGTCGCGAACCTGCCGTACAACATCGCGGTGCCCGCGCTGCTGCACCTGCTCGCCGAGTTCCCGTCCATTCGCACCGTCATGGTGATGGTGCAGGCCGAAGTGGCCGAGCGGCTGGCCGCCGAGCCCGGCGGCAAGGACTACGGGGTGCCAAGCGCGAAGGTGCGCTTCTACGGCAAGGTGCGCCGCCACGGCATGGTTTCGCCGACGGTGTTCTGGCCCATCCCGCGCGTGTACTCCGGCCTGGTGCGCATCGACCGTTACGAGACGTCTCCGTGGCCGGTGGACGAGGCGTTCCGTCAGCAGGTGTTCAACCTCATCGACATCGGGTTCGCGCAGCGGCGCAAGACGTCGCGCAACGCCTTCGCCGAATGGGCGGGTTCGGGCAACGAATCCGCCGAGCGGCTTCTTTCGGCAAGCATCGATCCGTCGCGCCGGGGTGAAACGCTCAGCATTGCCGACTACGTGCGCTTGTTGCAGCGTTCCGGCTGGTCCGAGCGGCAGTCCACGGACGCGCCTCCCGTGCGCGCCCTCTAGTCGGCGCCTCACCACTGCTCAAAGCGCTCAAAGCGATGGCCCCCGTCCTTCTGGACGGGGGCCATCGCTTTGTCGTGGTTGGGTCGGGCCGTTAGTCGCCCTTCTCCGCTTCCTTGGCGTCCTTGGCCAGGAACTCGTCCATGAGTGGGGTTTCTGCCACGATCGGGTAATTGCCGGTGATCCCGACGCGCTCTTGTGCGACCGCGAGCACCCGGCCCCGGACGGCGTACCAGCCACCGACGAGCGCGGGCACGATGACCACCAGTGCGATCAGGTTCCAGATGTTCTCCCAGCACATCAATGCCGTCACGGCGAACAGGAAGACCAGCGTCGCGTAACTCGTGTACGGGGTGCCGAACAGCCGGAAGGAGGGCCGCTCCAGGATGCCCTTCTTCGACCAGCGGTAGAGCTGGATCTGGCAGATGACGATCGTGGCCCACGAGGCGATGATGCCCAGCGCCGAGAGGTCCAGCGCGATGTTGAACGCCTCGGCCGGCACCACTAGGTTGAGGAAGACGCCGACGACGGTGAAGCAGGCCGTGAGCGCGATCCCGGCAAACGGCACCCCGCGCTTGGTCATCTTCGACGTGAACATCGGCGCGCTGCCGTTCATCGACATCGAGCGCAGGATCCGGCCGGTCGAGTACAGCCCGGCATTGAGGCTGGACAGGGCGGCGGTCAGCACGACGAAGTTCATGACGTCGCCGGCCGCGGGCACCCCGATGCTGGAGAAGAACGTCACGAAGGGGCTGGTGCCCTGCTTGTACTTCGTGTACGGCAGCAGCAGCGCCAGCAGGATCAGTGAGCCCACGTAGAACACCGCGATGCGGAACACCACGGAGTTGATGGCCTTGGGCATCACCTTGGCCGGGTTCTCGGTCTCACCAGCAGCGGTGCCCACCAATTCGACTGCGGCGTAAGCGAAGATGACGCCCGAGGTGATGATGACCAACTGCAGGATTCCGGTGGGCAAGATGCCGCCGTTGTCGGCGATCACCGACAGCCCGGTCGACTGACCCTCGACCTTGAACCGGCCGGCCAGGAACACGATGCCGACCACTAGGAACGTCACCAGCGCGACGACCTTGATGAGCGCGGCCCAGAATTCCATCTCGCCAAACACCTTGACCGAGATCATGTTTACGGTCAGCGTGATCAACAGTGCGATGAGCGCGATGGTCCACTGTGGGATGGCCTGGAACGCGCCCCAGTAATGCATGTACAGCGCGATGGCGGTGACGTCGACGATCGATGTGCACGCCCAGTTGAAGAAGTACATCCACCCTGCGACGTAAGCCGCCTTCTCGCCGAGGAATTCGCGTGCGTAGGAGACGAAGGAGCCGGACGACGGGCGGTGTAGCACCAATTCGCCGAGCGCGCGCAGGATGAAGAAGACGAATACGCCGCAGACGGCGTAGACGATGAACAGTCCTGGCCCCGCCGTGTGCAACCGGCCGCCGGCGCCCATGAACAGGCCGGTTCCGATGGCTCCGCCGATGGCGATCATCTGTAGCTGTCGGGGCTTGAGGCCCTTGTCATAGCCCTCTTCCTCGTGTGCCAAGGCTGAGGTGTCGTATTCGGTTGGGGTTGCCATCAAACGACGCTAACCGTGCGCGCTCGGCCCCGACACTCAGGCAGGTAAACGTTGAGTTACGTAACTAGCTGACCGTGTGTCCCAGCACACGGATGACGAGCGCGATGAACTCGCCGCACGTGTCGTAGCGGCCCTCCGGGTCCTTGGCCATGGCCTTGGCGAGGATGGAGTCGAATGCCCGAGGCATCCAGTCGAATCGCCGGGAGACGTGCGGGACGGGACGGTTGAGTTGATCGTCGATCAGGCCCATTGCGGTTGGTGCGACGAATGGCGTTGTCCCCGTCAGTAGTTCGACGGTGGTGCAGGCCAGTGCGTACTCGTCGGTGGCTGGGGTGACGGCGTGGCCGCGCAACAATTCGGGCGCGCTGTACGG
This sequence comes from Mycobacterium sp., assembly GCA_023264755.1. Lineage (GTDB taxonomy): Bacteria > Actinomycetota > Actinomycetes > Mycobacteriales > Mycobacteriaceae > Mycobacterium. The sequence goes on from JAHFVB010000015.1 coordinate 18,289, forward strand.
CAGTGAGGCCTCGACGTGGGTCGGTCGGTGGCCGCTGCGGTCGGTGAGGTTGCGGGCCACGCCGAAGTCGACCAAGGTGGCCCCTCCCGTCGAGAAGTCTTGCGCGACGAGGATATTTGCGGGCTTGACGTCGCAGTGCACGACGCCCTGGCGGTGGACGTGGTCGAGGGCTTCGGCGATCTGCAGCAGCGCCGCGAGCACGTCGGAGCGCTCGGTGAGCTTCTTCACGCTTCCGCCGCCGATCAGTTCCATGGCCAGCCAGCCGGGGCCGCAGGCGAACATCGTCACGACGTGGGGGTGCTTGACCCGGTTGGCAAAGTCGAATTCGCGCTGCAGGCGGTTCAGGTGGTCGGGGTCGCGGTGGCGCTCGTCGAGCACCTTGAGGGCGACGGCCTGCGTGGGTTCGGCTGCGCGGTGGGCCCGGTAGACGACGGCGGATCCGCCGTATCCGATGGCGCCGTCGATGACGTAATCCCCGTGGCGGTCACCGGGTGAGAGCACGTCCTCGACCCGGGCGTGGGATTCGTCGGTCACGTGAAGCGCATCCCGTCTGTGATCCTTGACACACCTTCGGAGCAAACACTAGCGTGGCCCATACGGCGGCGGGATCCACGAGGGGTATCTCACCACTTCCCATGGTTCCGGGTTGTTCTGGCTATGTAGACGCCCACCCGGCGATACTGTCGTGTCGTGCCTTCATCGGACCGAGACGCCGCATCGGAGTGGGTGCCCACCGGTTCGGTAACGGTCAGGGTGCCGGGCAAGGTCAATCTATATCTGGGCGTGGGCGACGTGCGCGCCGACGGCTATCACGAGCTCACGACGATCTTCCATGCCGTGTCGCTGTTCGACGAGATCACCGTCCGCAACGCCGACGTGCTTTCCCTGGAGCTGACGGGGGAGGACTCCGGCGACGGTGAGGGGCTGCCCGTCGATCACCGCAACCTCGCGTGGCAGGCCGCGGAGCTACTGGCCGACCACGTCGGGCGCGCGCCCGACGTGGCGATCTCCATCGACAAGTCGATTCCGGTGGCGGGCGGCATGGCCGGCGGCAGCGCTGACGCGGCGGGCGTGCTGGTGGCGATGAACGCGCTGTGGGAGTTGGGCGTGCCGCGGCGTGACCTCCACGCGTTGGCGGCGGAGCTGGGCAGCGACGTCCCCTTCGCGTTGCACGGTGGTACCGCGCTGGGTACCGGCCGCGGGGAGCAGCTCGCGACGGTGTTGGCTCGCAATACGTTTCATTGGGTGCTGGCCTTCGCCGAGGGTGGGCTCTCGACGCCGAAGGTGTTCGCCGAGCTCGACCGGCTGCGCGACCGCGTCGACGAAGCCGACCGGGACCTGCCGGCCCGGCTGCAGGATCCCGAGCCCGTGCTCGCCGCGCTGGCTTCCGGTGATGCCGCTGAGCTGGCGCCGCTGCTCGGCAACGATCTGCAACCGGCCGCGCTGAGTCTGGACGCTCGGCTGCGCCGCACGCTGCGCGCGGGCGTCGACGCCGGGGCTCTGGCCGGCCTGGTGTCCGGCTCGGGGCCCACGTGCGCATTTCTGTGTAGCTCCGCGGCTTCGGCGGTCGACGTCGGAGTGCAGTTGGCCGGCGACGGCGTATGCCGCACGGTGCGGGCCGCCAGCGGGCCGGTGCACGGGGCCCGATTGGTGCCCACGCCATCGCAATCGCGGTGACAACGCGCGAAGTCGAAGGTGTGACTCGCGACTCAATTGGGGCAAAGGTTTGGTAGTTATTTAAGAGTCTCTTAAGATGGTTGGCGGTGAAGACTAGCGGTCACGCGTTCCACGCAACGACTCCTCCCGGCGACGACCTCGGTGGGCGGACGCGCGGCGCTAGCTCAGCTTGCGGTCAGTCAACTCGGACGACGACGTTCGGGTTCGCTCAACCATCACCGTTTCGAGACGAAAACGCTTCCCAATCGTGTGTGCGCGCCTCTACGGAAGTGCGTGCTAGCAGTTGGACCATGGAAGCCCTGGCACTGGCGCCTGACATCAGGAGACTGTCGTGAGCAGATTTACCGAGAAGATGTTCCACAACGCCCGGACGGTCACGACGGGCATGGTCACCGGTGAGCCCTACGAGCCCGTCCGCCACACGTGGGGCGAGGTTCACGAGCGTGCGCGCTGCATCGCGGGTGGCCTGGCCGCCGCCGGCGTCGGACCCGGTGACGCCGTTGGCGTGCTGGCCGGCTTCCCGGTCGAGATCGCGCCGACCGCGCAGGCCCTGTGGATGCGCGGCGCCAGTCTGACGATGCTGCACCAGCCGACCCCGCGTACCGACCTGGTGGTGTGGGCCGAAGACACCATGAACGTCATCGACATGATCGAGGCCAAGGCCGTCATCGTCTCCGAGCCGTTCCTGGTCGCGATCCCCGTGCTCGAGGAAAAGGGCATCCTGGTGCTCAAGGTCGGCGACCTGCTGGCCGCCGATCCGATCGATCCGGTCGAGACGGGCGAGGACGACCTCGCGCTGATGCAGCTCACGTCCGGGTCCACCGGTTCCCCCAAAGCCGTCCAGATCACTCACCGCAACATCTACTCCAATGCCGAGGCGATGTTCGTCGGTGCGCAGTA
>JAHFVB010000614.1 GCA_023264755.1 Mycobacterium sp.
GTTGCGGCGCAGTTCTTCGACATCGGTGACCTGACTCCGGACGGCCCGACGGCCACCCTGCGGCTCGTGTGCCATCTGCGCACCGCCGACGGGCAGGAGCACGAGTACGGCGTCGACAGCCCGCTACTGGGCTACTCCTACTACGGCGAGGTGCTGCTGGACTGGATCGTCGAGCGGCTGGCCAACCAAAAGGGTTCGCCGGACACCCCGTTGGAGGACGTCGGCGCGCTGATGGTCGCGTGCGGACACCCCGAACGCGTGCTCATCGGCATCGGCGCGACGCGGTACACCCCGCTGGGTGAGTCGACGTTCCTGCAGCCGGGCGACCAGGCCATCGTGCGGGTCTACGACACCGCCGACGATGCCTATTCCGAACTGCGGCAAACGGTCTCGCGGTAACCCGATGACCGGTTAGGTCGCCCAACTGTGGCGCTTCCCCGTGAAGTCGATGGGCGGCGGCCAAGTCGACCGGATCTGCATCGACAAGCGCGGCGTGCACGCCGACCGGCTCTGGGCGGTGCGCGACGTCGAGAAGGGCGTCACCGCGTCGGCCCGGCGACTGCCCGTCCTGCTGAGCTGCTCGGCGCGCTACCTGAGCGAACCGGGCGACGACGCAGGTCCGGGCCAGGTCCCCGGCGTGGTGATCACCCTTCCCGACGGCCGGGAGCTGGCACACGACGACCCGGGCGTCCACGATGCGCTGTCCGAACTCGCCGGACGGGAACTGCGGCTAGTGGCCCTGCCGCCCGTGGACGACAAGAGCCAGCACCGGATGACGGTGCACGATTCGTTGGCGAACTTCTCGGCCACCCAGCTGCGCAAGGACTTCGGGCTCGACGATGCCGAGCCGCTGCCAGACACCTCCGTGTTCTCGACCCGCGACGTCATCACGCTGGCGCGGTTCTCGACGCCGCCCGGCACGTTCGTCGACCTCAGCCCGGTGCACCTGCTGAGCACCAGCAGCCTGCGCGCGCTGTCCTCGGACGGCCACCCCTACGACGTCCGCAGGTTCCGGCCCAACGTGCTCGTCGACGTGACCGACTCCGAGCACGAGTTCCCGGAGTCCACTTGGGTGGGTGGCCAATTGCGCATCGGAACGGCCGTGCTGGACGTGGCGATCCCCACCATCCGATGCGTCGTCCCCACCCGGGCGCAACCGGGCCTCGACCTCGATCGCGGACTACCCGTCAACTCCTGGACCGGACCAACCGCTTCCTCGGCGTCTATGCCGACGTCGGCACGGCTGGCGTCGTGCGCGTGGGCGACGAAGTGCACGTTGGACTTCCGACTCCGCCCGGAGCGCTCAAGCGCGCGTCGACCGCGGCCAACAAGTCGGTGACCAGGGTGATGCAGCGCCTGCTCGAAGCGACGGTCCTGCGCGTGCACCGTTAGTGGGGCTAGCCGGCGCGGGCGCTCAGCAAGTCGTCGAGCACTGCCAGAAACTCCTTGGGACGCAACCGGTCATTGGCCGCGAGTCGCCGTGCGACGACCCAGGAGGGTCATCACGTCCGCGGCGTCATCGTCTGATTCGGCGCGCAGCCATGCGGTCACCGTGCGCAGCGCATCGTCCTCTTCTGGCACCGCGTCGAGGACCGCCAGTGCACCCAGGAAGACCGTGCCGTTGGTCGCGTCGACGGTGACGGTCTGACCTGCGAGCGCGGTGACCGACCCTGGCCCGCAGCCGACGATGCGCGGCACCGCCATTTCCCGGCACACGACGGCCGCGTGTGAGGTCGACCCGCCCAGTTCGGTGAGCACTGCCACCGAACTCGACATGGCTGCAACATCATTCGGGTCCGTCGTCACTCGGACCAATACGACGTGCTCACCCCGGTCTGCCATGTCCTCGGCATCGTCGGGGTCGGTGACGACGACGCCGGTCGCGATGCCGGGGCAGGCAGGCTTGCCCGTGGCCACCGGGGAACTGGCGGCCACGTCGGCCGGGTCCAGTTGCGGCGTCAGGAGGGTCCGCACGTGGTCGATGGTGATGCGCTCCAGCGCTTCGTCGACCGTAATGATGCCCGCGCGCTGCAGATGCACGGCACAGCGCAACGCGGCTTGTGGCGAGCGCTTCGCCGATCGCGACTGCAGCAGCCACAGGCGCCCGGATTCGACGGTGAATTCGATGTCCTGGACGTCGCGGCCGTGTCGCTCCACCGCGTCGGCGGCTTCCATCAGCTGCCGATACACCTCGGGCATCGCGGCCTCGAGGGTGTCCAGCGGCTGGGCATCGCAGCGCCCCGACACCACGTCCTCGCCCTGCCCACGGGGCAGCCACTCCCCGTAGGGTTCCACGTGACCGCTCAAGGGGTTGCGAGTGAAGAGCACACCGGTGCCCGACTGGTCATCCAGATTGCCAAAGACCATTGCCTGCACGGTTACTGCGGTACCGCCGTCGTCGAGAATGCCTCGGCTGGCACGGTATGACATCGCGCGTGCGCTGTGCCACGAGTCGAGTACGGCGCGCACGGCGCGGTGGAGCTGATCGATGGGCGTGGCGTGCGGCTCCACTCCGGTCACGTGTCGAAACTGC
>JAHFVB010000256.1 GCA_023264755.1 Mycobacterium sp.
GTTCCTTGGACTTGAAGTGGTGATAGAGGCTGCCGGCCAAGATGCCAGCGGAGTCGGCGATGTCGCGGACGGTGGTGGCCCGCAGGCCCCGCTCGGCGAACATCGTCGCGGCGAGGTCGAGCAGCTCGTCGCGCCGACTCGGAAGCGCCTTGTCCACTCGGCCAGTGTAACGACCAAGCGCTTGCTTGGCTAGCTGGCTCAGGTCGGCCAGTAGTCGGCCGTCCAATATGGCTCGCACGCATCGTAGGAGGGCGTGCCCGCATGGCTCGCGCGCGCCCGGGACAGGTTGAATTCGTACCACGGATCGGGTTTGCGGTCGCGGTACCGCGCACACTGCCGCATGGGCTCGGGCAAGCGCGCGAGGGCCTGCTCGACATCCGGTGACAGCGACAGCAGATAGTCGGTATCCAGCGTGCCCGTGTGCTCGTAGCGGTCGATGTTGCGCTCGGCGATCAGCCGCTCGGGGTTCAGCGCGGCCACGCCCAGCACCGTCATCGCCCCAGCGACCAGGACGGCCCGCGGGAGCCAATGGGCCGTCATCCGAAGGCCGGCAGCGGCGATCAAGACGAACACCACCCCGAGCCACCCCTCGATGGCGATCACCATCAGCCGCTGCACGCTGAACCCGTAGGCCTGCTGATAGAGCCACATCCGGTGAATCGCCGAGCACACCACCACCACCACCGAGGTGACGCACATCGTGCCGACGAGCAGTCGCAGCAGCCGGCGATCGGCGGGGGTGACGCGGGCCGCCACCCGGATGACGGCGGTCAGCACCAGCAGGGTCAACGCCGAAACCCACAGCAGCTGCCAAAACCCGGCCCTGGCATATTCGGCGTACGTCAATCCCTCGGTTTCCAGCACGTGGTCGTGGCCACCGAAGAGCACCGTCGCTTGGACGGCGACGAATGCGATGAAGAGGGCGTCGAGCACCCCGAGGGGCAGCGCCCACTCCCACCGCGGCACCGGCTGCCTCGGCGCAGGCGCCATGGCGTCCAACCGCGGTGCGCACCGCATGAGATAGCCCCCGGCCAAGGCGAAGGCCAGCACCAGTCCGAACACCACGACGCGTGCGACGACGCTACCGACGTCCAGCGCAGGCATCAGGCTGCCGACCAGGTGTGCGAAGGCCGGGTCGGCAGCGGCGAACAATCCGCCGAACACGGCCACCAGCAGCACCGTGAGTCCGAGGACGACGGCCACCCGGCTCAACTTCGGCCAGCCCGCTGCAGGCGGCACCAGCTCCGGACCGCTCCGCCGCACCCAACCGGATACCCGCGACGGAAGCACCCACGGCAGGAAGGGGCCCACGAAGACCGCAGTCCAGGTGCGGCCGCCGACCAGCGTGCCCCAGCCCACCACCCAGGCCGCCGCCAGGCAGAGCCCTCCGAGCCATTCCGCCGCGAGCAGCGCGGGCACGGCGAGCAGCGCCAGTGTCAGCACCGCCCCCAACCATTGCCCGCGAGTCGGCCGACGATCGGCCGTCCCGTAGGCCAACCCGAAGACCATCACCGCCACCACGAGGTAGCCGACGCTGAGCACCGACGGCCGCCAGATGCACGTCCCCAGCAGCGCCACCACCAGCGCGGCCCAGACGAACCTGCGCGGCGCCCGCGCCAGCGGATCGATCGGCCACACCCGGCGCGGCCAGACGGTCCAGCCGGGCTCCCCATATCGGGGTGGCCACGGACCCAGCACCGGCGGCGGCGGCGGCGCCGCAGGCCATTGCGTCGTCGTCATGCGAGCTCCTCCATCGTCGGCCGGCCAGGGATCGTGACGCCAATGCGACAGCCTGACCCGACATCCATCACTTCGATTGCCCCGCCGTGTAATTCGGTCGCCCACCGAGCGATGGCCAAGCCCAGCCCAGTGCCACCGGCAGACGTCGCCCCGCGACTGAAGCGTTGGAACACCCGCTCGCGTTCGGCCGCGGGAATGCCAGGCCCTTCGTCGCTGACTTCCAGGCGCAGTCCCGCCGGCTCGGCGACCCGAGCCTGAATCGACACCCGACCGCCCGGCGGACTGTGCCGAATGGCGTTGTCCACCAGATTGATCACCACCTGTCGCAGGCGCGCCGGATCGGCCGCGGCGACCAACTCGGGCGGCGCGGCCGTCACCACGACGTCGACCCCACCCGGCGACACCGCGACGTGGTCGACGGCGTCGCGCAGGAACTCCCCCACGTGGAACCTACTCACCTGCAGCGGAAGCACCCCACCCTCCAACCGCGAGAGGTCGAGCAGATTCGTGACCAATTCACCGAGCCGCTCGGCCTGAGCCAACGCCATCCGCATGGTCTCCGAGTCGGGTTCGACGACGCCGTCGACCACGTTCTCGAGCACCGCACGCAAAGCGGTGATCGGCGTGCGCAACTCGTGCGAGACGTTGGCGATGAGTCCGCGCCGGTACTCGTCGGCCGCCCCCAGATCGGCGGCCATGTGGTTGAAGGCCGTTGCCAGTTGTCCGATTTCGTCGCGGGAGGTCGCCCTGACGCGGCGGCTGTAGTCACCGCGGGCCATGGCCTGGGCGGCGGCCGTCATCTGCCGCAACGGCGAGGTCATCCCATGTGCGACGAACTGGGTGAAGAGCAGTGACGTGCCAAGCGCGGCCAACAGCGCATACCGGAACTTCCAACTCGCGCCCAACCAGAACGTCAGCGCGGCCAGGGTAATCGCGCCGGCGACCAGTAGCCCCGTCTTGACCTTGAAGGAACCGAACGGATCCAAGGGCCGCGGCAGCCGGTCCCAGCTTCTCGCCAACCCGCTCACCGCGGTGGCTCCAATGCGTAGCCGACACCGTGAACGGTGCGAATCAGACTGGAACCCAGCTTGCGACGCAGCGCCTTCACGTGGCTGTCGACGGTGCGGCTCTCGACGTCGGAGGCCCAGCCCCAGACGTGCTCGAGCAGCGTCTCTCGGGCCACCGCCGCCCTAGGCCGGGCCGCCAGGAAGGCCAGCAGGTCGAATTCGGTTCGGGTGAGGTGCACCTCCTGGTCCGCGTGGTGAACCCGCCTGGCCTGTAGGTCGATTCGATAGGTTCCCAGCGACACGGCCGATACCTCGGACACCTCGCCGGCGCGCTCCATCCGGCGCAGCAGCACGCGGACGCGGGCCACGAGTTCGCGCATGCTGAAGGGTTTGGTCAAGTAGTCGTCGGCACCGATGCCCAGGCCGACGAGCAGGTCGGTTTCGTCGCTGCGGGCCGTCAGCATCAGCACGGGCGTCGCACGCGCGGCCTGAATCCGTCGACACACCTCCAGACCGTCGAATCCCGGCAGCATCACGTCGAGCACCACCAGATCCGGCTCGGTGGCTGCCGCCGTCGCGACCGCCGAGGGCCCGTCGACGGCGGTCTCCACCAGGAACTCCTCCGCGCGCAGCCGGGTGGCCACCGCGGCCAGGATGGTCGGTTCGTCCTCGACCACCAGAATTCGCTTCACGCCCCGACCTTAGGCCGAGGCTGTGGTGCTTCTGGGCAGTGATTGTGAAGATCTCGTGGAGAAGTGTGGCCGTCAGGCCAGGTCGCCGATCTTGACGCTCTGCTTGTCGGCGGGCTGACAGAGATCGACGAGCTTCATTCGCAGCCGCTCCACGTCACCGGTCGACGCATTGCGGGCATCGCGACCCTTGAGCATCTTGGCCACCGTGGCGTCCTTGTCGTCGTTGCTCTTGGCGGCGAACTCCTTGCAGGTGGTGTCGCCACCGCCGTTCCCGGCACCTGCGCACCCGCCCAGCAACACCATCACGCTCGCGGCCGCGGCCACGGCGACCGACGTTCGCTTCATCGTCATGGGGACCTCCTCGAGACTGGTGATGCCGAGCCTCAAGAGCATGCCCGATCAGGCTGGCAACGGGGCGGCGGGGCAGCGCTCCTGCGCCCAATGGTCAGTCGACCAGGTCGCCGATCCTGGTCTTCTTGTCGTCGGTCGCGAAGCACTTCACGCCGATCCCAGTGCGGGTGACGCTGACGGTGAGCGATGCCAGGGCCTCGGACGGGTCGAAGTCACCGCGCTCCTGGAGGACCCTGATGACGGTCGCGTCCTTCTCCCGGTCGCTCATCCTGTCGAAGGCCCTGCAGGTGGTGTCACCACCCGAATTGCCTCCGCCCGAACAACCGGCCACCGATCCGAGCGCGCACACCGCAGCAACCAACCGCAACAACGTCACGCGTTCCAGCGTAACTGTGCCGGCGGTGCCACCCAGACGGCAATTACGCCCGCTGACTCGACACCGAGATGACCTCGCCCGTCAGGTAACTGGCGTAATCGCTAGCGAGGAAGGCGATGGTGGACGCGATCTCCCACGGCTCGGCGGCCCGCCCGAACGCCTCGTCGGAAGACAGCCGGTCGAGCAACTCCGACGAGCTCGTCTTCTCGAGGAACTTGTGCCTGGCGATGCTCGGCGACACGGCGTTGATGCGCACCCCGAACTCGACGGCCTCGATCGCGCTGCACCGCGTCAACGCCATGACCCCGGCCTTGGCGGCGGCATAGTGCGACTGCGAGTGCTGCGCCCGCCAACCCAGCACGCTGGCGTTGTTGACGATGACGCCGCCGTGCGGGACGTCGCGGAAGTACCGCAGCGCGGCTCGGGTGGCACGCATGACCGACGTCAGCGTCACGTTCAGTACGCGGTCCCATTCTTCGTCGGTCATGTCGACGACGGGCGTCTGGCCGCCCAGTCCCGCGTTGTTGACCAGCACGTCGAGCCGGCCCATCTGCTCAACGGAGCGGGCGATCAGCGCGTCGACGGCCTCGGTGGAGGTCACGTCGCAGACCACGGCGCCGACGCGGCCCAGCCCCAGGCCGGCGAGCTCGTCGCGGGTCTGGTCCAGCCTCCGCTCGTGGTAGTCGGAGACGACGACGTCGGCCCCCTCGACCAACGCGCGGCGCGCCGTCGACGATCCGATGCCGGTACCCGCGGCGGCCGTCACCAGCACCACCTTGCCGGCCAGCAGGCCGTGACCTTCGATCTCCTTCGGCGCGATGGCGAGATCCATTTCAGCCCTTTACTTCTCGAGGTAGGCCGAGCACGCGCTCGGCGATGATGTTGCGCTGAATCTCGTTCGATCCGCCGTAGATGGTGTCCGAACGCGAGAACAGATACAGCCGTTGCCATTCGTCGAACTCGGCGTCGGTCAGCACCAGCCCCGCCTTGCCCTGGACCTCCATCGCGAGCTCGCCAAGGGCACGGTGCCAATTGGCCCACAGCAGTTTCGAGATGTTGTCCTGCCCCGGCTGCTCGACGTCCATCGTTGCCAGCGCATACGAGCGCATGGTCTGCAAGCCGACCCACGACTGCGTCAGCGCCGCGCGGATCAGCGGATCATCGATCGCACCGGTGCGCTTGGCGAGCTCGACGATGCCGAAAAGCTCTCGCCGGTAACGGATCTGCTGACCCAGCGTCGATACTCCGCGCTCGAAGGTCAGCGTCCCCATGGCCACTCGCCAGCCATCGCCCGGCTCGCCCACCACCATGTCGGCATCGGTGCGGGCGTCGTCGAAGAACACTTCGTTGAACTCCGAGTCGCCCGTCAGCTGCACGATCGGACGTACCTCGACACCCGGCTGATCCAGCGGGACCAGCAGATAGGACAACCCCGCGTGGCGCTTGGAGCCCTTCTCGGTGCGGGCCACCACGAAGCACCACTGTGCCCAGTGCGCCAGCGACGTCCACACCTTCTGCCCGTTGATCACCCAGGCAGCGCCGTCGAGCTCGGCCGAGGTCGACACGTTGGCGAGGTCACTGCCGGCGCCGGGTTCGGAATAGCCCTGGCACCAGAGTTCGGTCACGTCGCGGATCTTCGGCAGGAAGCGCCGTTGCTGCTCCGGGGTACCCCAGGCGATCAGCGTGGGACCCAGCAGTTCCTCGCCGAAGTGGTTGACCTTGTCGGGGGCGTCGGCCTTGGCGTACTCCTCGTAGAAGGCCACCCGGTGCGCAACGGACAGGCCGCGGCCGCCGTGCTCGACGGGCCAGCCCAGACAGGTCAGTCCGGCCGCGGCCAGCAGCTGGTTCCACGCCCGTCGTTCTTCGAATGCCTCGTGCTCGCGACCCGGCCCGCCCAGCCCCTTGAGCTTGGCGAATTCACCGACCAGATGGTCGGCGAGCCACTGCCGGACCTCGGCCCGGAACTCCTGGACCTCTATCACCCCTGTAGGCTAACCTACCAAGCACTTGCTTTGTTAGAGGAGCCTCAATGCCGACGCCCGCCGATGGGGGTCCCCCCACTCGCGGGGTCACCCCGTCCACCATCCCGGCAGTGTTGGACCGGGTCAGCGCCGAGTTTCCCGAGCAGGCCGCACTGATCACCGAGGACCGCCGGCTGACCTTCGGCGAACTCCGCACGGAGGCCAGGCGGGCCGCCGCCGCGCTGATCGCCCACGGCGTCAAGGCCGGCGACCACGTCGCGATCTGGTCGCCGAACACCTGGCACTGGGTGGTCGCGTGCCTGGCCATCCACTGCGCCGGCGCCGTCGTCGTGCCGCTCAACACCCGCTATACCGCTGGCGAAGCCGCCGACATCCTGGGTCGCACCGCCGCCCCGCTGCTGTTCGTCATGGGCGAGTTCCTCGGCGCCGACAAGGCCGCCCAGCTCGACCTCGGCGAGCTACCCGCGCTGCGCCACGTCGTCCGCATCCCCGTCGACCGCTCCGACGGGACCTGGGACGAGTTCGTCGCGCACGGCACCGACCTCGCGGCCGTCGACGCGCGTTGCGCCGCAATCACTCCCGACGACGTCTCCGATGTGCTCTTCACCTCCGGCACCACCGGCCGCAGCAAGGGGGTGCGGTGCGCGCACCGCCAGTCCCTCGCCGCCCCCGCAGCCTGGGCCGAGTGCGGCGAACTGTCCAGCGCTGACCGCTACCTGTGCATCAACCCGTTCTTCCACAACTTCGGCTACAAGGCCGGCATCCTGGCCTGCCTGCAGGTCGGTGCGACGCTGATCCCCGCCCTGACCTTCGATCCCGAGCGCGCCATGCAGGCCGTGCAGGATCAGCGCATCACCGTGTTGCCCGGTCCGCCAACCATTTACCAGACGCTGCTCGACCACCCCAAGCGCGGCGACTACGACTTGAGTTCGCTGCGCTTCGCCGTCACCGGCGCGGCGACCATCCCCGTCGTGCTGATCGAGCGGATGCAGTCCGAACTCGACATCGACATCGTGCTCACCGCCTACGGCCTCACGGAGGCAAGCGGTTTCGGGACGATGTGCCGCCCCGAAGACGATGCGCTTACCGTGGCGACCACCAGCGGGCGACCCATCGCCTACTTCGAATTGCGCATCGCCGACGAGAC
>JAHFVB010000615.1 GCA_023264755.1 Mycobacterium sp.
GCCGTGCGTATCAGTCAGTACCGCGACCGCCCAGGCATGGCGGACGGTGTCGCAGCTCAAGTGCAAGACAACCTGACTTCGTCGCTCGATCAATGGAACGGGCTGATCGGTCCGTTCTAAGACGTGGCCGGAGTTGCCCGCCGATTGGACATCTCGACCGATGCCGTCCAGCATCGAGCCCGTCGCCATCAACTGCTCGGATGCATGACCAGCGACGGCACACTGGTGTTCCCCACCTTCCAAATTGATCAAGACGGCACCGTGCTGCCCGGCCTAGCCGACATCCTGGCTATCCTTTCGAGTGCTACTGATGACCGCTGGCAAGTAGCCCTGTGGATGACGACGCCGAGCACCCAGCTGCATGGCCGAACGCCGGTCGACGCGCTCAAGCGCCAAGAGACCCAGGTCGTGCGGCTCTTGGCGATCCGAACCGCAGGTCGATGGCGGCCGCGTTACAACGCCGACTGTGCCGACTAGTTAGTTTTGAACAAGGTGCAATCCAACTAGCCTAGGACCGCGGGTAGCCATAGTCTCCAGACGTGTCCACCCGGGGCTAGCGCCTCGTCATTTCGATTGCCGCTAGCGGTCAGCGTCGATACTGAAGGTGCCTGCTAAACCCTTGATCATCAACACTTTCTATGGGTGGCTCATGAAATGGTGATCGTCAAGGCCAACCGTTGTTCCAGTTCCAGGCTAAGAATTGAACCACGAGGGTTGAGGACGCCGGCTCATCAGCTGAACGGCCAAACGCCCGTCGATGCGCTCAACCGCGATCAGTCGGAGTCGGTGCGGGTCTTGGTAACCCAGACCGCCAGGCGATGGCGGACCCACTAGACCGTTGGCGCGTCGACTCGGGTGAGACTGGGCATCAGTACGGTATCGACAAGGTGCTGCACCGCGCGCCGCGACGGCGCTCGGCCCGTGAGGACCGTCTTGTAGATGAGGTAACCGGGGAGCAGGTCCCAGAGCTCTTTGCTGGCGTTACCCGTTACCTCGCCGCGATCGGCGGCACGGGCGTGCGCTCGTTGGATCGATTCCCTTGGCTGGTCGAGGAATTGCTGCCGCACGAGGTCGGCGAGGCTGGCGCTGCGTGGGAGCTTGACGAGGATGGCGCGCAGGGCCCCGGCATGGGCGCCGATGTGTATCCGAATGGCTTCGCCGATCTGCCGCAGGTCACCACGCAGCGTTCCGGTGTCGGGGTCGACGACAGACTGACGCGTGCCTTCGACGAAGGCGGCCGCTACCAGTTCGGCTTTGGTCGGCCAGCGGCGGTACAACGTGGCTTTGCTGGCCCGTGCGATGGTCGCCACCGAGTCCACCGACAGCCGGTCGTATCCGTGTTCTTCGAGCAATTCCAGTGTGATCGCAAGGAGTTCGGATTCGCGGGGCGACCACGGAGAATCCGCGCGGTCGCTCGTACCGCACGGGGCGGGCCCCGCCGGCGACCGCCGGCCACGTTCCGAGCTGCGCGCTGTGTGGGCGGTCCTCGATCTGGCTGTCACCGAACTTGCTCCAGGAGATGCCCAGCCCCGGCCGCGCGACGAACGATGTCGTCCATGCGGGCACCGTGTGGCCCGTCGCGCTCAAGGTCGAGGAAGTGCTCGATCAGGTTGACGGCCGGCTCATTCGTCAGCGTCGTTGGTGAACAGGGTGTCCTGCGCGATACGAAACGCGGTATTGGCGTCGGGTACGCCGCAATAGATCGCCGTTTGCAGCAGTACCTCCTTGATTTCTTCATCGGTCAGTCCATTCGTGCGTGCCGCGCGTAGATGCATGGCCAGCTCTTCATGGTGCCCTCGCGCAATGAGCGCAGTGAGGGTGATGATCGAGCGTGACCGCCGGTCGAGCCCGGGGCGCGTCCAGATCGATCCCCACGCGTACTCAGTTATCAGCCGCTGGAAGTCGGCTGTGAACTCGGTGGTGCGCGCGCTCGCACGGTCCACATGGGCATCACCCAATACTTGGCGGCGCACTGACATTCCTGCTTGGTACCGGTCGAATTGGTCGGTCATGCCGGGCTCCGTTGAGTGAGTGCGAGAAGTTCCTGTGCGATGAGTTCGGGTTGCTCGGCCGGTGCCAGGTGTGCCGTCTGAGCGATTTCGAGGTAGTCGCAGCGCGGTATGTGTTCGGCCAGATAGAGCAGTGACGACGGTGGGGTGGCGATGTCCTCTGCGCCTGCGATCGCGATGACGTCGCCTCCAATCGTGGTCAGGCGATCTCGGACGTCGAACTGTCCGAGTGCATCGCATGTCGCCTCGTAGCCTTCAGCGTTTGTTTCCCTCAGCGACTCGAGCAGCGCGGCGGCAGTGTCGGGATCGCGCAGCGGAAATCCTGCCGAAAACCAGGTGATACGAGCGGATTCCGTCATTGCGGAAGTCCCATTGCGGCGCACGTTACGTGCTCGCTCGCTCCAGGCTTCGGCGGTGCGGATCTTGGCGCCGGTGCAGATCAAGGCGGCAGTGGCAATCCGGTCCTCGTGGTCGAGAAGGAGTTCCAAACCCACCGCGCCGCCCGCAGAGACCCCGGCGT
>JAHFVB010000257.1 GCA_023264755.1 Mycobacterium sp.
CATACGTGTGGATTCCCAAGCGCTTTCGGATCATCGCCACCATGAACACCGTCGACTCGAACTACGTCTACACGTTGTCTCAGGGGCTGAGCCGGCGGTTTCAGTTCATTCACGTCGGGGTGCCGGACTCCGCGCTGCTCGACGAGGAGTTGACGCAGGCCAGGCACACCGCGGCGGGCTGGTACGCGGCCACCTATGGGGCGAGTGCTGCGGACTTCAGTGTCGCCGAGTTCGTGACCAGCCCGGCGGTGGCGCGGGCGACCGACGTGCTGCGCGACATGCTGGCGACGCTGCGCTACGACGACGCGTCCGGGTCACCCGGTTGGCCGCTGGGCACCGCTCAGCTCGTGGACGTCTACCGCCAGCTCGCGTTGCGGCTGCCCGGTGCCGACCGGGACGACGCCTCCGTCCTGCGCGCCCTCGACCTGGCGTTGGCCGACCGCGTCATTCCTCAGGCCGGCCAGCTGAGCGGCACACAGTTGTCGGCGATCGAGGCGTGGCTCAAGACCGCTGCGTTGCCGACGTCCGTGCTGGCGCTGCGGCAATTGCGGTCGGCGTCGGCCACCGGATATTGAGGTCCACCGAAGTGCCCACCGAGGTGTCCACCGAAGCCGGGCTCGGCGGCGGCCGCTTCACGGCGGGCGGACGACGTAGCGCGATCAATGCGGCGCTGCCGTTGCTCGTCACTTACTTCGCGGGCGCGCCGACGTGGAATCTCGAGGTCAGCCCGCAGCTCGGGGCCGCTGGGTCGGCTGACGAGTTCGACGAGTTCGCCGCCGCGACGCGGCTGCGGGCCTCGCTGGCCGCGGCGGCCCGGTTGGTCGACGTGACGGCCCGGATCATCGCCCGCCCGACGTTCCGATACACCCACGTCGCCGCGGAGTCCGTCGGGACGATTCGGGGTCGGCTCGACCTGGCCAGGTACAGCCGCCAGCGGGGGCGCGTCGACGTGCCGCGTCGGTATCCGATTCGACTGGTCGAGCGGGCCACCGCCACCCCGGAGAACGTCCTGGCGTCCTATGCCGTCGCCTGGATCAAGCGGGACTTGGAGGGCACCCCGGCGGGCCTGCTGCCGGCCGGCTCGCCCGAAGCGCGTGCCCGCGTGGCACTCGGCGCTGCGCTTGGTCACCAACTCGGCGCTCCGTTGCTGGCCCGCACCGTCCCCCAAGCGATGGACGTGTGGCGCCGCTCGACCGTCGAAGCCCTGCTGGACCGAGTGACGCAACGGCTGCAGGCGGGCCACATCGCCGCGCCCGAGCCGTACCAGGAGTTGGCCGACTGGATGCGGGCCAGCCTGGCAGGTGAACCGATAGCCGAACTGGGGCAACGTGATTGGAGCTTCTACGACGAACGCTTCGATACCAAGCTGTTCGAGATCTGGTGCCTGGTCAAACTCGCCGAGGCCATCACCCGACGCATCGGTGAACCCACGGGCCGCCCGGCCAGCCTGGCCGCTCGCACTCAGGGCCCCATCTACACGTGGACGGCCGGGCAACACACGCTGCGGCTGTACTTCCAGCCGCCGCTGCACACGCTGACGCCCGACGGCGTGCGCTGGCACCACGTGCCCGGCGGGGAGCCGCTGATGGGCTTCCCGGACCTCGCGGTCAGTTCGCAGGGGCCGGCGGGCCTCGGGGTCGCGTTGTTCGACCCGAAGCTGCGCCGCCGCGCGGGAGCTCCCACCGAGGAGCTCTACAAGCTGTTGGGCTACTTCGCGAATCTGCGGCACTCGCAGCCGCCGCAGGGGGCCATCCTCTACTACGGGCCCGGCGAGCCGGCCGAGTATGCGCTGCGCACCCTCGAAGGGGGCGACCTCCGGGCGCTCGGCGTTGACCCGGAGGCCACCCAGCACGCGTTGTTCGACGCCGCGGCCGCCATCGCAGTGCACTCGGCAGGATTGGACGACGCCGAGCTGATGTTGTTCTGAGCGGAGCTTCGACGTTCCAGGGGCCGAAGTTGCCCTCGCGGGCCTGCCGCGGCGGGCACAATCCCCACACATGATCCGAAGCGTCGGTGCGGCCGGTCCGCTGAAGGTGTCCGGACTGGTCTGCTGGCAGCTGCGCTACGACCTGCTGACGATGGTGATCGTCGCGGCCATCGTGAGTCGGATCCCGGACCCGCTGCAGGACAGCTCGGTCGCCATCGTGTCGGTGCTCGGGATCGGTGCGTCGATCTTCATAGGTTTCCGCAATAGCAACGCCTACAGCCGTTGGTGGGAGGCCCGCACCCTGTGGGGGGCCACCATCAACGAGTCGCGCAACCTGAACAACGCCCTGACCAGTCTGGAGCCCGCGGCGTCGGACATTTCCGCCGAGTTGGACCGGATGCGCCGCCGCCAGGCCCGCCACGCCTGGCAGTTGACCGCCGAGCTGCGCCGCGTGCCACCCCTTCCGGGGGTGGTCGAGTTGACCCCAGAAGACCCCGGCGACAGCACCGCCACCGCGCTGTTGAATCGTCAGGCGGCCGACGTGGGTCGGTTGGCCGCCGCGGGCCAC
This sequence comes from Mycobacterium sp., assembly GCA_023264755.1. Classification (GTDB taxonomy): domain Bacteria; phylum Actinomycetota; class Actinomycetes; order Mycobacteriales; family Mycobacteriaceae; genus Mycobacterium. Next base: position 2,496 of record JAHFVB010000257.1, read on the forward strand.
GTCGACGACGGGGCCCGCGTCGTGGTGATGTCGGCCCTCGCTGCGTTGGTGTCGGCCCAGGGTGGGCTAGAGCGGATTCGCAACCAGAACATCCCGGTGCACTACGACATGTTCATCCGTGGGCTGGCTTGGTTGTTCGGGATCGTGGCGTTCAGCCGGTTGGATTCCAGCAGTCGTCACATCGCCAGCGTGCTGCTCGGTCTGGCGCTGATGGCGGTGTTCGTCCTGGCCGAGCGGCTCGGCCACTTGATCGAGGAGCCGATGAACAATCGGATCTTCGACCTGCCGATGTACCGGTTCTGCGCGACCATCACCCGCGACCTGGTCGGCGCCGACCACCCGCTGAGCCGGCCCCGGGAGTCCGATCGGGCGGCCGTGTGGATGTGATCCGGGGCTGAGCCGCCGCGACGGACTGGGACGACGCCGAGCCCGAATGGCGCCGAGCGCAATATAACGATTGCCTCACGATCCACATCACGATCAATTAAGAAGACCCGGAACATGCTTAGGGAATTCGCACCCTTTTGGGGAATTCCTGGCCGATTCCAGCCGAATTGAGAGCAGGATCACCGCCGACTTCAGTAACGCTCTGAGCTCGCCGTTCTTCCGTCTCTCGGGGCCATTCGGCAACATGCGGGGCGCCGCTACCGTGGAATGCGGGCCGGGGTAATCAGCGCGCATTTCGCGCTATCGGCACATGGAGGAAACGCGATGAAGTTCAGTCGTATCAACGTTGTCAACGCCCGTCGCAGCATTGCCGGAATGGCGACCGGGGGCCTGGTCGCAGGTCTTGGCGTCGCGATCGCGTTGGCCCCCGCGGCGGCCGCAGCACCCGACTGCACCGCCGGCGGCGTGGCCGACACGGTCAGCACGGTGACCGGTTCGGCTCATCAGTATCTGGCCGCCCACCCGGGCGCCAACCAGGTCGTCACCACCGCGTACGGAAAGCCGCGGCCTGCGGCCGAGGCCGACCTTCGGGGCTACTTCACGGCCAACCCGCAGGAGTACTACGACCTGCGCGGAATCCTGGCACCGCTCGGCGATACGGAGCGCACCTGCCACGTGACGGTGCTGCCGCCGGAGCTCGCCTCGGCCTACACGGCGTTCATGGCCGGTTGATCCCGTCCGGATGCGGCCCGTCGCCAGTTCTTGGCTGCGGGCCGCTTTCGGATCGAGCCGCGATCAGGCGGCGGAGTCCGGTGCGCTGAGCTCGTCGATGTCGGGTAGCGGCAGCTGGCACAGGCGGTGGGCTTCGGCGGCGCTCATCCCGAACAGCCGCAACAAGTCTTCGGTGAATCGGTCCGAGGTCTCGGCGTCATCGCGCTCGGGCTGAGCCGTGAGCAGTTGCCCGAGGCCCAGCAGTGACCCCCCGGCCACCGCCAGGGCCAGTTCCGGGTCGGGCACGTGGAAGCGGCCGGCGTCGGCGGCGGCGATGATGTCGCGCAGCGCTCGGGGGGCCAGGCCGCGGTCGGCCGCCATCAACGGCAACCCGTTGTTCAGCAACACCGCACTCTCCTGAGGGCGCCGCCGGAAGAGTCGCCCGGTCAGCCGGAAGCTACAGGCGAACTTCTCGGCCGGGTCCTCGACTGCGGCAGTCAGTTTGTCGAGCCGAGCGCCGTGGAGGTCAAGCGCTTCGTTCACGGCGGCGGCGAAGAGCTCTTCCTTGGTGGCGAAGTGGTTGTAGAACGACCCCATGCCCACGTCGGCGGCTTGCGTCAGCTCGAGCACCGGCACGTTGAGCTTGCCCGCGGCGATGAACGTCTGGGCCGCCGCGATCAACGCGGCGCGGGTGCGTTGCTTGCGCCGAGCCAGCCGATTCGGCTGCTGGTCCGGCTCTTCGGCTTCCTGAGTCGTGCTCACCGCTACTCCTTCATCCAGATCGGCGTCCAGATCGGCCTCCAGATCGGCTGAGTATATCCAATCACGTCACTCTTGATGAATTCGTCAGAAGAGGTTGACTGAGGGCTGCAGCGTATGTGACGATTTCGTCAGATCGATGATTGGAGTCGTCATGACCGACACGGTGGGCGCGCACACCGACCTGCACAGCGAGCAGGGTGCGCAGCGCGGCGAGCACCCCGGCCGCGCCCGCAACCCGTTGATCAAGGTCGCCGACATCGCCTGGTTGGAGTTCGAGAAGCCCGATCTCATGCGGGCCGAGGCATTCGCCCAGGCCTTCGGATTCTCGACGTTGCTCCGGACCGACGACGAACTGCAGCTGCGCGGCACCGACGCCGAGGGACCCTGCGTCATCGTGCGACGCGCACCGCGCTCGCGCTTCGTCGGCGCGGCGTTCACCGCTCAGGACGAGGTCGACGTGCTGCGGCTGGCCGACGCCAAGAGCGCCAGGACCCACGCCCTGCCCGAGTCCATCGGCGGGCTCGCGGTGGAGCTCGTCGACCCCAGCGGAGTTCCGGTGCGCGTCGTCGCGGGCACCCATGAGCTGGCAGCGCTGCCGCCCCAGCCTCCGCACGTACTGAACTTCGGCCACGACTTGTTGCGTGCCAACGCAACCCAACGGCCCCCGCGGCTACCGGCCCGGGTGCAGCGGCTCGGACACGTGGTGTTGCAGAGCACCAAGTACGTCGAGACGTTGAATTGGTACCTGGACAACCTCGGCATGATCGTCAGCGACTTCCTGTACTTCCCCGGTCAGCGCGCACTCGGCCCGGCCATGAGCTTCATCCGCTGCGACCTGGGCGACACCCCGGCCGATCACCACACGCTGGCGCTCGCGCTCGGCCCCCGCAACCGCTACGTCCACTCCGCGTACCAGGTGGCCGACCTCGATGCGCTGGCCGCCGGCGGGGAGTACCTCCGCGAGCGCGGCTATCAGCGGTCGTGGGGCGTCGGCCGCCACATTCAGGGCAGCCAACTGTTCGACTACTGGCGCGATCCCGACGGCTTCCTGGTCGAGCACTTCACCGACGGCGACATGTTCGACAACACGCTCGAACCTGGCTGGGCGCCGTTCACCGCCTCGGGCCTGGCTCAGTGGGGTCCGCCGGTCACCAAGGACTTCCTCGGAATCACTCCTGGTCGCGACTCCATCGACGAACTGCGCTCAATGCTGAGCGCCGTGCGTGACGACGACAACGAATTCTCGCTCACCCGCCTCCGCGGCCTACTGAAAGTAGCTACCTCGTGACCACCACCGTCCTGCGCACCCCCGACGCCTGGTACGTCCAGACCGACACCGGGGCCGCCCGGATCGACACCGCCGCGCGTACCACCGCAGAACTGCTCGGTGACCGGGCCGCCATCGCCGCGGCCGCAGCCAGCGGAGACACCGTCGCCGTCGAGACGCTGCACCTGGTCTCCCCGGTGACCGCGCCGTGTCGCGTCGTCGCGCAGATGACCAACTTCGCGTCGCACGTCAAGGACTCCGGGATGAACCCCGCCACGGTTCCGCTGACCTTCTTCCGCAAGGCGTCGGGCTCCATCAACGGGCCCACCGACGACATCGTCAGGCCTGCGCACGTCGGGCTGTTGGACTACGAGGTCGAGATCGGGCTGGTCTTCGGCCGCGAGCTGCCCGTCGGCACCACCCTCACGGAGTCCGACCTGCCCGACTACATCGCCGGGCTCGTGGTCACCAACGACGTGTCGGCGCGCGACGTCCAGCTACCGAAAACCCAGTTCTACGAGGCGAAGTCGTATCCGACGTTCACCCCGGTCGGGCCGGCGCTGGTGCTGCTCGACGCCGACGAGTTCAAGCGCTTCGGTGATCTGCGGCTGCAGCTGCGCGTCAACGGCGAGCTCCGCCAGAATTCGGTGGTCGGTGGCGACATGGTCTACCCGCCGCTGCGCGCACTACAGGAGCTGACGCGCTTCCAGCACATGGCCGTCGGCGACCTCCTGCTCACGGGCACCCCGGCCGGCACGGCGCTCACTGCGCCGCCCAAGCCCATCGAACTCATCGGCGCGCTGCTGCCGCCGGCGCTGAAGTGGAAGGTGTTCTTCGCCAAGCAGGCCAAGAACCCGAAGTACCTGGCCGACGGCGACGTCGTCGAAGCGAGCGTAGCCACCGACGACAAGGCCATCGACCTCGGCGTGCAACGCGCCGTGGTCCGGTACGCGTGACGAGCGGCCGCTCGTGAGCGATCCCATCCCCCACGTTCCCGTCGTCGTCGTCGGAGCCGGCCCCACCGGCGTCACCGCGGCCACCCTGCTCGCTCAGTACGGCGTCGACACCCTGGTGCTCGACCGGTGGTCGGGCGTGTATCCCCAACCTCGGGCGGTGCACCTGGACGACGAGATCTTCCGCATCGTGGCGCGGCTCGGCATCGCCGACGAGTTCGCCGCCTGCTCGCGGCCGGCGCTCGGGCTGCGCTTGCTGGACAGTTCGATGGGCGTCCTGGCCGAGTTCACTCGGGATACCGGGTTGAGCGGCAACGGCTTTCCCCAGGCCAACATGTTCGACCAACCCGAGTTCGAAGGGCTGCTGCGGGCCAACCTGAAGCGCCATCCCAGGGCGGAACTGCGCGGCGACGTCGAGCTCACCGACGTCACCGAGCAGCCCAACGGGCGGGTGCGGGTCACCTACGCGGACCGGACCGACGGTTCCGAGCACGTCCTCGAGGCCGACTACGTGCTCGGCTGCGACGGCGCAAATAGCCTGGTACGCAACAGGATTAGAGCACATATGAAGGACCTTGGATTCGAACAGCGCTGGCTGGTCGTCGATGTAGCCACGTCCGTGGACCTCGACCAGTGGGATGGCGTGCATCAGGTCTGCGACCCCACGCGCGCGGGTACCTACATGCGCATCGGCCCCG
>JAHFVB010000258.1 GCA_023264755.1 Mycobacterium sp.
GGTTCCGGTCAGCACGGGGTGGTTACCGCCGATGGTGTTACCGTTGTTGAGGTACAACCATAGTGAATCCACCGCGAGGTGGCCCTGGAGGGACGGTTGCTGACAGACCGCCCATTGCACCTTGCCGGACTTGATGGCACCGTTGATTGAGTTCCGTCGGTCCTCGAACCTGCGACCAACGGATTCGCGAGCAGTGGTCTCCAAGCACGTCCGAATATTCGTAACTTATCCCGCTACACAATAGAAGTCGCGTCTCAGCGACGCTGGCTCAACGTCTGGGCACCGATCCCCGGAATCCGCGCGTTTTCCTGTGCGCACGGTCGTCAGGCGTCGGTTCCGGATCGTGCTACCTGTTCACCGCGAAGGACGGTTGCGAACGTCTCGAAGATCTGCACGAACGTCAGCCAGACCCCGCGGGCCCTCCAAGACGTTCGCTGATGGCATTCTTGACAGCATCAGTGAACGTCTGTGTTTTCACTAAGTCACGGGTAGCGCGCCGACGAGCTACGAGCGGGGTTTCGATCAAGTCGAAGACGACGACGCCCACAACTGGGAAATTACATGACGGCTACCCCTGGGTAATTACGTGACCGTGGACACCCGAGCGACGCGAGGTTATGTCCGTAGGCGCGATGCTGATCGACAAGTCTAGGTCCCTACAGGCGCAGTTCGATTGGCCGCATTGGGATTCCGGACCAACATGAGCTATCCGCGAGAGTGGTCGCGCGGCATGCCGTCCCATTCCCGCAAGACTGTTCTAGGCGCTGGGGAAGTGGGCGAAGCTTCGTGTGACGTAGCGGGTCCAATTCGAAAAGTTCGTGGCCAACATCCTTGGGTCGCCCACAAGCTCCCAGTGCGGAGCCCGCCCATACAGCCCGTATTGGACGACAGAACCCTTCGACGGGCTATCGCGGAGATCGACCGCTAGATGACCCCGGTGCCCATCGAGATCGCAATCCGCGAAGAAGATCAGCGAATTCTCCGCCGCGACGGGGTGCTCTTTGATGGCGCCCCATGGCCACGCGCGTATTAGTGATTCGTCCACCCATTTCAGGGTGCGCCCCTGAGCCGCCGTTATCCACTTTGCAAAGCCTTCTGGAAACGGGACTCCGAGGTGCTCTTCGACTTCGTACGGCTCGGGCGCGAATCGCGCATCGGCTACTTCCGGATCGCGAAGTTCGTTTGAGTCCAAGCAATCGAATTCGTACAGGATCCGCAAATCGTCCATACGCTCGTCAACCTGCAGTTCGCCCGGTGGATCGTAGAATGGATATACCGCTGGCATGGCCTGCAATGCCCATGCGACGAACGGGTAGATCGGCGCGAGCAAGATCAACGCCCACATTGGAATATTCGTAGACTCGCCGAAAAACTGCTCGAGCGTCACGAACAGCCATACCGTCGCCAGGGCACTACCAGCGACAAGCATTGCTTGACCACTCGTCCCGCCACGGGATAGAGCCCACAAAACCGCTACAGCGCCGACTCCGCTGAGGGTGAGCAATGCGGATAGATCAACCCTGCCTTCCGGCGCTTCCCGTCGAAGCCGCCGAGACAGCCACCAGATCCAGCCAGAAAGCGCAACTGCGACGCCGAGTTCGATTGCCATCTCGGCAAGTTCCTGCCCATGGGACTTGGCGAGCACCAGGAGCCAAACTCCGCCGCCAGTAGCCAGAACGCCGATGACGAGCCGCCTAATCGTCCGAACCGTCCGCTGGCGAGCGGCTTGTCGAATGCGCCTCTCGCGCGCCATCGACTCTCGCATCCCGACGACGTTTCCGAAACCGTCGTAATAGTTCCCCGCCCTGTCGACAGCCTCCCCGTACCGCCTCGCCTGTTTGACAGCCCACCTCCGCCCGTGGCAATTGATGATCATTCCCGGAAAACGTCCACGCTCGAATCCCACCCCATGCGGTCGATCGTATCGACATCAAGAGCGGACGGACGATGGTTCTTGGGGTAAGTCCTGTAGCGTGGTGGGGTTTCGGGGACTCGGGGCGGACCGTGCCAGACCTTTGTGGGGTGTGTCGCTGACGGTGCTGGGGTGGGCCATCGCAGAGTGGTCAGTGAGTTACCTACCAAAGTGACTCACCAGAGGACGCCACGCGATGACCCAAGACCATTCTGCCCCGCTCGCCCAACTGGATGCACTTAGGTCTGCTGATGCCGGGGCGGTGTTCGCCAGGCTGCAGGCCAGGCGCGGCGTCGTCAAACACCGAGCGTTCGAATGTGGTGACGATGTTCGAACGAGAACTGTCGTCAAAGTGGATTTTCGATGGCTCGAACCGAGTGGCGAATTCGCAAACTACCTGCTCAAATGGGTGGAGCTAAGGGGATTCGAACCCCTGACCCCCACACTGCCAGTGTGGTGCGCTACCAACTGCGCCATAGCCCCTCAAGTCGTGCTGGTCGACGGTACACCACCAGCCCCACTCGTTCAAAGTCGCTGGTCACGGCAGTTCGCCACCCGCATCCGGGCCCAGTGGGCGGACCGGAGTCGGCTCCGCCTCGGGTCGCATCCGCGTTTCCGGCGCGAACACCCAGCTGACGGCGGCGACCAGCAGGATCACGCCGCTGACGACGAACGCCCACCCGTAGGAGAGGTGCTGAGCAAGCTCACCGACCGCGAACGAGCCCACGATGGCGCCGAAGTCCGCCATCATCTGGTACGTAGCGACGGCGGTTCCCCCGCGCGACTTGTTGCCGACGATGTCGGCGACGGCGGCCTGCTGGGGTGAGGTGAAGATGCCCGCGGCGGCGCCCGCCACCACGGCCCCCGCCAGGAACAACGTCAGCGAGGACGCCAACCCCACCATCACCGTGGCCACCCCCGAGGCGGCCAGGCCGATGATGAGCAGCGTGCGACGACCGATCCGGTCCGACAGGTATCCGCTCGGAATGGTGGCGGCCACGTTGCCGACGGCGAAGGTGGCCAGCGCCAGGCCCGCCACGCGAGGGCCGCGCATCAGCACCTCGGTCACGAACAACGGCACCAGCGCGATGCGCAGGCCGAAGACCGACCAGCCCGCCGCGAAGTTCGACCACAACGCCGCCCGATAGGCCCGGTTGCGCAGGGCCATGCCGAGGGTCACTGGTGACTCCACCTCGTCCTCCGAGGCGGCCAGCGACGAGTGCCGCAGCCTGAAGAACACCACGGCCGCTGCGACCAACAACGCGACGCCATAGATCGCGAACGGCGCGGACAGCCCCAATCCGGCGGTCAGACTGCCGAGCACCGGCCCGCACACCGACCCGACCAGGAAGGCACTGGAGAACATGCCCGCGACCCGCCCGCGCGCATCCGGGGGTGAGATGCGGATCATCAGCCCCAGCGACGAGACGGTGAACATCGCCGAGCCCAAGCCGCCGAGCGAGCGGAACACCAACAACTGCCAATACGTCTGAGCGAAGGCGCACGCCCCGGTCGACAGGGCGACGATCAACAGCCCGGACAGGTAGACCCGCCGCTCCCCCAGCTTTTGGATGAGCAGCCCGCTGGCCGGCGCGGCGAGCAGCCGCATCAGCGAGAACGCCGTGATGACGAACGTCGCTGCGCTGATGCTGACCCCGAAGTTGCGGGCGTACTGAGGCAGCACGGGCGCCACGACGCCGTAGCCGAGCGCGATCACCACGTTGGCGGTGATCAGTACCCAGACTTCACCGGGGAGCTTGGGCTTGTCCGGCGCCGGATCAGCTTCCCGGGTCGCTTCGCTCCTGCCCTCCGAACTCGAACAGTCACCCTCCGCTACGGAACTCACGCTATGACTTTATTCACCAGCTCCTTGGCCGCTTGCTGCACCTGCGCTAGATGCTCCGGCCCGTTGAACGACTCGGCGTAGATCTTGTAGACGTCCTCGGTGCCCGACGGCCGCGCCGCGAACCAAGCGTTCTCCGTGGTGACCTTCAGCCCGCCGAGCGCAGCGCCGTTGCCGGGGGCGGTGGTCAGCTTGGCGGTGATCGGCTCGCCGGCCAACTCCGTGGCCGTCACCTGGTCGGCCGAGAGCTTGGCCAGCCGGGCCTTCTGCTCCCGATCGGCGGGCGCATCGATGCGCGCATACGTTGGCGCGCCGTACTTCTCGGCGAGCTCGGCGTACCGTTGCGACGGCGTCGACCCCGTCTTGGCCAGGATCTCCGAGGCCAACAGCGCCAGGATGATCCCGTCCTTGTCAGTCGTCCACACCGAACCGTCGGTACGCAGGAACGATGCCCCTGCACTCTCCTCGCCACCGAAACCTATTGTCCCGCTAATCAACCCGTCGACGAACCACTTGAAGCCGACCGGCACCTCGATCAGCTTGCGCCCCAGGCCGGACACGACCCGGTCGATGATCGACGAGCTCACCGCCGTCTTGCCGACCGCCGTCGAACCCGGCCAACCCGGCCGATTGGTGTACAGGTAGTCGATGGCCACGGCCAGATAGTGATTCGGATTCATCAGTCCGCCGTCGGGGGTGACGATGCCGTGCCGGTCGGAGTCGGCATCGTTTCCGGTGGCGATTTGGTACTCACCGATCTTCCCGATCAGCGACGCCATCGCGTTGGGCGAACTGCAGTCCATCCGGATCTTGCCGTCGGTGTCCAGCGTCATGAACCGCCACGTCGCGTCGACCAACGGGTTGACCACCGTCAGGTCCAGCTTGTGCGTCTCCGCGATGGCCGCCCAGTAGTCCACGCTGGCGCCCCCCAACGGATCGGCGCCGATGCGCACGCCCTCGGCGCGGATGGCGTGGATGTCGACGACGTTGGGCAGGTCGTCGACGTAGGCGTTCATGTAGTCGTGACGCTGGGCGAGCTGAATCGCCCGGGCCAGCGGGATGCGCTTCACGTCCGCCAACCCGCCCCGCAGGATCTCGTTGGCCCGCTTGGCAATCGCACCCGTCGCATCGGTGTCCGCGGGGCCGCCGTTGGGCGGGTTGTACTTGAACCCGCCGTCGCGCGGCGGGTTGTGCGACGGCGTGACGACGATGCCGTCGGCCAGGTCGCTGTCGCGCCCCTGATTGAACTTCAGGATGGCGTGGCTGACCGCCGGGGTCGGCGTGAAGCGATCGGCCCCGTCGATCAGCGCGACGACGTCGTTGGCGGCGAGCACCTCCAGCGCCGACGCCCACGCCGGCTCGGATAGCGCATGGGTGTCGCGTCCGATGAACAGCGGCCCGGTGGTGCCCTGCGCCGCGCGGTACTCGACGATCGCCTGCGTGGTCGCGAGGATGTGCGCCTCGTTGAACGCGGTGTCGAGGCTCGACCCGCGATGCCCCGACGTGCCGAAGGCCACCTGCTGGTCGACGTTGTCCGGGTCGGGTTGCAGGGTGTAGTACGCCGTCACCACCTGTGCGACGTCGATGAGGTCTTCGGGTTCAGCCGGTTGCCCGGCGCGAGGATTGGCGGCCATGGCGTCGATTCTGCTCTCGTTCGGCGCTCCGCACCGCCACGTCACCGAGAATTACTGCGTAGGGGCGATTCCGGACACCAGTTCGTCAGACTGCCCACATCAAGGCCAGTCCGGCCGCACATGCGGCGACCGAGGCCGCGAGCGAACCAAGCGCGTTGCCCAAGGCCAGCACTCGCCTGCCTTGCTGGGCCAGTCGCACCGTCTCGAAGCTCGCGGTGCTGAAGGTGGTGTAGCCGCCGCAGAATCCGGTGCCCACCACCGTCTGCCACGCACTGGACTGGCCGTGGAAGAGCACGGCGCCGGCAAGCACGCCGAGCAGCAACGAGCCCGTGACGTTGATGAGCACGGTGCCCAGCGGGAACGGCGACCGCCACCGCTGCTTGACCAAGGCGTCGAGCACGAACCGACTCAACGCGCCCGATGCGCCGGCGAGAAAGGTGAGTACCGCAATCACGAGCGCGCCCTCCGACGATGGACGCTCGCCATCACCACGATGCCAAGCCACGCGGTGACGACTCCGCCAACCACGCTGAGCACGCCGTAGCCGAGCGCGGTGCCCAGGTGGCCATGTCGTCCCAGCAACACGGCCTCCAAGGCGAAGGTGCTGTAGGTGGTGAAGGCACCGCAAACGCCGGTGCCTGCGCACAGCCGGGCACGTTGGCGCCAACCCGAGTCATCGCCGAGTCCCGCCAACCCCTCCAGCAGTCCTCCGAGGATGAAGGCACCGCTGAGGTTGATCAGAAAGGTCGCCCACGGCCAGCCGGCGCCATCGTGCGGCAGCAGGTTCTCGATGGCATACCTCAACGCCGTGCCAACGATCCCGCCGAGGAATACCCAACCCAGCGCCGACGGCCGCAGATGCAGCGGCCGGTTCGACGCGGGGGCGGCGTCGGGATCAATCGGTAACTCGAGGTGGGTGTCGTCACGCATCGACGCAGCGAGCGTGGTGTCCTCGTCGGGATCGTCGTCAAGCACCACTGCGGGAATGTACCGCCTGCGCCCACCGGTGTCTGGGTGGAGGCACGCCACTGGGTTACGCGCCGAGCAGCGCGATCCCGGCGGTGATCAGCGCGATGACCTTGACCAATTCCAACGCGACGTACGCGTGATGGGCGCGCGAGCGCACGCCTTCGTCGCCGGCCAGCACTTCGTCGGTGCGCTTGGACAGCAGCGGCCGCACCAGCACCAGCTGGACCAGCAGCGCGCCCACCGCGACCAGCAGGGCTCCGTCCAACGTCGCCGGGGTGCGATCGTTGAATAGCGCGGCGGCGATGATCGCGGCGAATAGCAGCTCACACGTGTTGAGCGCGCGGAATATCAGCCGGCCGATGCCCAACCCGATCCGCAACGTCACCCCAGGCGCGCGGAACTTCAGCGGCGCTTCCAGAAACGAGATCGCCACCACCATGCCGAGCCACACGAAGATCGTGGCAGTCGCGATGCTCGTGCTCACGTCCACGTCGGCAGCCTACGACAGGTCGGTCCGTCGACGAATGGGCGACGGTCGGTCACTCGGACACGCGGGGCGCCGGCAAGTGAGATCGTGGGAGGGTGGACGACTCGACCGGCGGCGACCGTGACTACGTCGCCGAGTTGACCCGATGGGTCGACTCCGGTGCTACCTGGCAGGTGGTTGCGTGCACGCGCCGCGGTGTCACCATTGCGCTGATGCGCTGTGACGGCGGCGAGGAAGCCGACCGGTTCACCTCGGGCGACCCGAGGTTGCTGGCGTTCGTCGCCGATAGGCGGCGGGCCTAGCGTTGCCCGTTGCCGCTATGCGGCTGCGGACCCGGCGCTGGCCTCTGCTTCGCGAGCCGGCGCTCCGAAGACCAATCGCGTCACCGAGGCCGGCGCGACGGTCTCGGCGGCCTTG
>JAHFVB010000636.1 GCA_023264755.1 Mycobacterium sp.
GTCCGTCTCCTGGCCAAGCAGCTCGGCGTGGACCTGACTTCGGTCGTCGCGTCGAATGGTGAGGTCATCTCCCGTCGGGATGTCGAGGCCGCGGCCGGCGCGGGGGCCCGATTCATCCAGTCGCCACCACGGATGGCTGCGGAGTCTGGAGACCGCGAAACGAGGACGCCCATCAAGGGGGTGCGCAAGGCGATCGCCGCGGCCATGACGAGCTCGGCCTTCTCCGCGCCGCACGTGACGCTCTTCCTCACGGTGGATGTGACGCGGACGATGGAACTGCTCGCCAGGCTCAAGGCCGACCGGCACTGGTCGGGCGTACGTCTCACTCCGCTGGTCCTCGTGGCTCGTGCCCTTCTCATGGCCATCCGTCGCCACCCCGGCATCAATGCACGCTGGGACGAGGCCGCACAGGAGATCGTGGAACCGCACTTCGTCAATCTCGGGGTGGCGGCGGCGACCCCGCGGGGTCTGATCGTCCCGAACATCAAGGAGGCGCAGGATCTCGACCTGCGCGGCCTCGCGGATGCCATGGCCGAGCTGGTGGCCACTGCGCGTGCTGGCAAGACTTCGCCCGCGGAAATGACGCAGGGGACCATCACCATCACCAACATCGGTGCGCTCGGCGTTGATGCCGGCACGCCCATCTTGAACCCCGGTGAAGCGGCAATCTTGGCCTTCGGCAACGTGCGGGACACCCCGTGGATCGTCGACGGGGAGATCCGTATCCGCAAAGTCACGCAGCTTGCGTTGTCGTTCGATCACAGACTGGTCGACGGCGAACTTGGGTCGAATGTGCTGGCGACGCTGGGGCGCCTGCTGGGGGACCCCAGCGAGGCCTTCGTGCTGTCGTGAATGGCCGGGCCCGGTACGCCGCGGTGAGCAGGTCTCATCACCCCGTGGAGCATCAAGCCGAGCTAGAGGAGTTTCGTCGAGCTGGTCGAGACCACCGCCATCGGCTTGGTCGGCGTCATGTCCTACCCCTCCGTCCGCTCCTCACCGCACCGCGCCGGCTGCCTCTACCAGCAGGCCACCGAAGCCCGAACGAGCAGAGAGAACCACTGACATGCCGAATGTGTACGACATCGTGATCCTCGGCGGCGGCAGCGGCGGTTACGCCGCGGCACTCCGCGCCGACCAACTGGGCCTTTCGGTGGCCATTGTCGAGAAGGGCAAGCTCGGTGGCACGTGCCTGCACAACGGTTGTATCCCCACCAAGGCGCTGCTCCACTCCGCCGAGGTCGCCGACGCGGCTCGCGAGTCCGAGTCCTTCGGCGTGAAGGCCTCGTTCGAGGGCATCGACATGAAGGGCGTCAACGCCTTCAAAGCCGGCGTCGTCGAGCGCCTCTACAAGGGCCTGCAAGGACTACTCGCGTCCTCCGAGAGCCTCACGATCATCGAGGGGGAGGGCAAACTCGTCTCCACCGACGAGAACGGTGGCGGCACCGTCGAAGTGAACGGTGAGAAGTACACCGGCAGGAACGTGATCCTTGCGACCGGCTCGGCCCCCCGAACCCTGGGGCTCGACATCGGCGGACGCATCGTCACCTCCGACGAGGCCCTGGAGATGAGCGAGGTCCCCGAGCGCGTCGTTATCATCGGCGGCTCCGTGATCGGTGTCGAGTTCGCGAGCATCTGGAAGTCGTTCGGCGCCGACGTCACAATCATCGAGGCAATGAAGACGCTTGTCCCACTGGAGGACCCATCGCTGAGCAAGCAGCTCGAGCGCGCGTTTCGCAAGCGCAAGATCGCCTTCAGGACCGGCGTCAAGTTCACGAGCGTCGAACAGACCGACAGCGGTGCCATTGTCTCGCTGGAGAACGGCGACACGATCGACACCGATGTGGTGCTCGTCGCCGTGGGCCGCGGCCCACGTAGCGAGGGCTTCGGGTTCGAGGAAGCTGGGGTCACGGTGGACCGTGGTTGGGTGCCCACCGACGAGCGTTTGCGTACCAACGTCGAGGGTGTCTTCGCGGTCGGCGACCTGGTGCCCGGCCTACAGCTGGCCCACCGCAGCTTCGCGCACGGAATTTTCGTGGCCGAGGAGATTGCCGGCCTCGACCCGCAGCCGATCATCGACGTCAACGTCCCGCGCGTTACGTACTGCGAGCCCGAGCTTGCCAGCGTAGGCATCACCGAACCCCAGGCCGTGGAGAGGTACGGCGAGGACAACGTCGACATCGTCGAGTACAACCTCGGGGGCAATGGCAAGTCACAAATCCTCCAGACCGCGGGCATCGTCAAGCTCGTTCGTGAGAAGGACGGCCCGATCGTCGGGGTCCATATGATTGGCAGCCGATTCGGTGAGCAGGTTGGCGAGGCTTCGCTGATCGTCAACTGGGAGGCCTACCCCGAGGACGTCGCTGCCTTCATCCACGCGCATCCCACGCAGAACGAGTCCCTCGGCGAGGCCGCACTCGCACTGGCCAACAGACCGCTGCACTCCCACAACTGACGATGCGTCAGCCCTCCACACCCGCAGCACGAAATCCGGAATATGACCGTGGTCCC
>JAHFVB010000259.1 GCA_023264755.1 Mycobacterium sp.
AGGCCGATGCCCTTACTGGCACCGGTGACCACGACGATCTTGTCGGCGAGATTCATGTCCATGTTCCCTAGCTTGCGCCATGGAGGGCAGCTGACGGCGAGTTTGCGACCGCGGCGGGACGAGCCACCAAGCTTTCACCAAGGCCGTCCGGACAACGTTTCCCGGGGGTTTCCCGGCGCGGACCCAATGCGCGGACCCGATGCGCAGAATGGAAGGACGACGACGAGATGGCCAACACGACGCGGCCCGCCAGGATGGGGTGGATCGCCCTGGCCGCGGTCATCGCCTTGGCGGGTTGCGGTTCATCGCCGAGCACCCACGCGACACCGTCGACTCCAGCCCCGTCGATTCCGGTGCCGCAGTCAGCGCCATCGGCGTGCTTGCAGCTGGGCGGCACGCTCGACCCGGATCGGAGCTGTCGGGTGCACGCCGCCGGGGCCGGCTACTCGCTGCGACTCGGCTTTCCGGTCGACTACCCCGACCAGCAGGCCGTGACCGACTACCTCAAGCGGCAACGGGATGACTTCGTCGAGTTCGCGCAGCACACCCCGCCGACGGGTCGCCCCGCTCCGTATTCGCTCGACGTCGAGGGCACGGAGTATCGCTCGGCGGGTACGCGCAGCCTGGTGTTCGACGTCGAGAACGACGAAGGCGCGGCGCACCAGGGTCATCCCGATACCTCGTACGAGGTGTTCAACTACGACCTCGTCAAGAGCGTCCCGATCACCTGGGAGTCGTTGTTTCGACCGGGTGTCGATCCGGTCGGTCTGCTGTTCCCGATCGTCGCGCCGAAACTTGCCGAACACTTTGGGGCAGAGGTCATCCCAGCGTTGCGCGAGGCGGGGGCCAAGGCGTACCAGCACTTCGCCATCACCGATGACGCCGTGATCTTCTTCTTCGGCGAGAGTCAGCTGGGCAACAGCGACGCTGGGCCGTACCGGGTTTCGGTGGCGCGCAGCCGGCTCGACTCCGCGCTGGCGATACCGCCCGTCCCGCAGGCGCCGCCGTGCGGTTCCGGACAGGTGGTGGTGACTGCCGAAAGGCCGTTGTCGGGGGCCACCCATCGCGGGGTGCGGCTCACCTTCACGCTGGCCGCAGGCGCGAGCCCATGCACCCTGACCGGTTATCCGGGCGTCGACTCGGGGGCCGGCGGGCCACTGCTGCATGCCGAACGCACGGTCAGTGGGTACCTGGGCGGCTTGCCGGACGACGCCCCGACCACCGTCACGCTGTCGGCGCTCCACCCAGCACATGCCATCGTGGAGGGCGACGCCGTCGATGCTGCAGGCAACCAGTGCCCCACCTACACCGACTTGCTGGTGACCGTTCCGGACACCAGCGACACCAGCGTCGTCGCGACGACCATCGACACATGCACTCTGGCGGTGCATCCGATCGGCAGCGACGCGTGAGCGGCGACCGCTGAGCGGGCCGCGGCGACCGGGGCGCCGCTTACCATGACCCGATGGCAGCAAGGGGAACGCCGCGGCCCACCAAGGCCGACGTGGCTCGCCTGGCCAATGTCTCGGCGGCCACCGTGTCGTACGTGCTCAACGACGTGGCGGGCCAGACCATCTCGGCGCAGACGCGGGCGGCCGTCCACGCGGCCGCCAAGCAGCTGGGTTACCGGCCCAATCTCGCGGCCCGCAACCTGGCCGTCGGGGCCAGCGGCGTCATGTTGTACGTCGTGCCGCGCATCGCGCTCGGCGAGCTCTTGCTCGAGGTGGGTAGCCGGATGACGGCCGCGCTGGCGGGTCACGGTGTCGTGTTGTCGATGCAGTTCGAAACCGACGACGGTCAGAACGTGGTCGACGCCGTCGCCGACCTGAACCCCATCGCAGTTACCAGCGTCTTCCCGCTGGGCGGGGCGGCGCTGGAGGCCGTCACCGCGGCGGGCATCCCGCAAATCCACCTGGGCAGTGCGCAATTGCACGCGATGGGTGCCCTGCACCTGACCGTCGGCGAGCTGCGCATCGAGCACTTGGTTGCGCGGGGGCATCGCAAGCTGGCCTTCGCCGGCTCCGACGTCGAGACGCTGCGTCCGCTGGGGGAGTACTGGCTGGAGGGGCTGCGGGTAGCGGCCGCGAAACGGGGGCTGCCCGAGCTCGTGGTCGGGAGGGTGGCCTCGGACGGCTCGGACGCGGCGGAGCTGGTCAAGGGTTGGGTGGACTCCGGAATGACCGCGGTCTGCGCGCAGAGTGACGAGACGGCCTTCGTGGTGCTGCACGGGGTGCGGGAGGCCGGGCTGCGTTGTCCGCAGGACCTGGCGGTGATGGGCGTCGACGCGGGTGCGCTCGGCGCGGTCAGTGCGCCGCCGCTGACCTCGGTCGGGTTCGACGCAGCGACCATCGTCGACGTTTCCGTCGCGGCGATGATGACGGAGTTGGGCTATCCGAGCGAGGGGGAGCCGAGCAGTGTGAACGTCGCACGCTTGATTCAGCGAGCCTCGACCTAACCCACTACTGGCCCACACGCGCGTGAAGGGCAAACCGCGCAAGTTCTTGTCGAGCAGCCGCTCAGCCCGGTAACTTACGCGGGTAAGTAACTCTCGTCAGCCCTCAGAGAGGTGGACCCAAGTGGCCATCGGCACGACCGACGCAGCCAACGACGTGTACTTCGACCCGTACCGCGTCGACATCAACGCCGACCCCTATCCCACGTTCCGCCGGCTGCGCGAAGAGGCGCCGCTGTACTACAACTCCGAGCACGACTTCTACGCGATCAGCCGCTACGAGGACGTCAACCGCGGCATCGTCGACCACGGCACGTTCAGCTCGGCCAAGGGCGCGATCCTCGAGCTGATCAGGGCGGACTTCCCGATCCCGTCGGGCGTGCTGATATTCGAGGATCCCCCGATCCACGAC
The DNA here is from genome assembly GCA_023264755.1 of Mycobacterium sp. GTDB lineage: Bacteria > Actinomycetota > Actinomycetes > Mycobacteriales > Mycobacteriaceae > Mycobacterium. Next base: position 2,865 of record JAHFVB010000259.1, read on the forward strand.
ATCCACCGCAAGCTGCTGGCCCGCATGTTCACTCCCCGCAAGATCGCCCTCCTCGAGGAGAAGATCCGGCAGTACTGCGTCGAGAGCCTGGACCCGGTCGTCGGCACCGGCAGGTTCGACTTCGTCACCGACCTGGGTGCCCTTATGCCGATGAAGACCATCAGCGCGTTGATCGGCATTCCCGAACAGGACCAGCAGGCCGTGCGCGACCACGTCACCGGCCAGATGAAGACCGAGGCCGGAAAGCCGATGAAGGCCGCTGAAGAGGGGCTGGTCAGCGGAGACATCTTCGCCGACTACATCGACTGGCGCGTCGACAATCCGTCCGACGACATCATGACCGAACTGCTCAACGTCGAGTTCGTCGACGAGTTCGGCGTCACCCGCAGGCTCACCCGCGACGAACTGCTCATCTACCTCAACGTCGTGGCCGGAGCCGGAAACGACACCACCACTCGGCTGATCGGTTGGGCTGGAAAGGTCTTGGCCGAACATCCCGACCAACGCCGCCAACTCGTCGAAAACCCCAGCTTGATCCCCAAGGCCGTCGAGGAACTCGTTCGCTACGAGCCGCCGGCCCCGCACGTCGCCCGCTACGTCACGCGCGACGTCGAAATCCACGGCCAGACGGTGCCGCGGGGCGCGGTGATGATGATGCTCATCGGCGCCGCCAACCGCGACGACCGTCAGTTCCCCCCGGACGGCGACGTCTTCGACATCAACCGCGAACAGCGCGCGCATCTCGGCTTCAGCGTCGGCGCCCACTACTGTCTGGGCTCGGCGCTGGCCCGGCTCGAAGGTCGTGTCGCGCTGGAGGAAGTGCTCAAGCGATTCCCGGAGTGGGAAGTGGACCTGCCCAACGCGGAGTTCTCCACGACCTCGACCATCCGCGGCTGGGATCGCATGCCGGCGTTCGTCGCATGACCGCGGCGCTGGCCGTCCCCAGGGACTGGTCCGAGCTCACCCCGGATTGGATGACCGCCGCGCTGGCGGCACACCATCCCGATGTCGTCGTCGACACCGTCACGATCGACATGCGCGACGACGGCACCAACCGGCGCGCACGGTTGGCGCTGACCTATGCGGACGGCCCGGCGGGACCTTCTACGGTATTCGCCAAGGCCGTGGATCCAGAGCACAAGTTTCTGATCAAGCTGACCAGCGGACTGCTACACGAGCCGCGGCTATTCAAGTCGAAAGTTGTTCTGCCACTGGAGCATCCAGTCGTCTACGCGGCAGTGATCGACGAGGTCGACGAAGAGTTCGTGCTGGTGATGGAGGACCTGACCGCACGAGGTGCGGACCCTCGCGATGCGACCAGGCCGCTGACGGTGGAACAGGCCGAGCGCGGCGTGCGGGGGCTCGGCCGGCTGCACGGCCGATACTGGGGTCGACGCGTCGAGCGCCCGGAGCTGGACTGGCTGGAGCCGTTCGTGCCGTGGGAGGGCATGGGGGCCGCCCCGCTACCCGCCGCACTCGACCGGCTCGGGAAGGACGCCCCGGACTCGGTGCACGCGCTGACCATCGAGGGGCTCATCGACGACGTATGGAAGCCCTACATCCGCACGCTCCTAATGGGGCCGCCGACGCTGTTGCACGGTGACGCGCACGTCGGTAACACCTACCTGCTCCCCGACGGGGACGTCGGCTTCCTCGATTGGCAGGTTGCCCGCCGCGGGAACTTCTCACTCGACCTCGGCTACTTCCTGCAGGGTGCGCTGACCACCGAGGAGCGCAGGCACAGCGAGCGCGCATTGCTCGAGAGTTACCGGGACGCCCTGGAACTGCCCGCTGCCGAAATGCCGTCGACGGAGGAAGTCTGGCTGCGTTACCGCGCTTCGGTGGCACACGGTCTGACGCTGTGGCTGTGTACTGCCAGCGCAGGCGAATTGTGGCAACGTCCCGACATCGCCCTGGCCTTGGCGCAGCGGTATGCGGCGGCCTACGAGGACCTGCAGACTGCGCAGGCCTTGGTGGAGTTGACGTCCTGACCGACTCCGCTTACTGGCGGCCGTGCGACCCGGTCGACGCCACCACCGACACCGGTGACACCGGTGCTCGACGCGAAGCCGACTGACCGCACCCTCTACGGTGTAGGCAGGCGGGAGTCGTCGCTCGAACCCAGGAATGGAGTGTCCGGAACGGTGGTGCGACGCTCTTGATGGGACACGAATGATGGGACACGGGCTCGTCGTCTTCTTTGCCCTGTGCGCCGCCGTCTTCATGGCCGTCGGCATCGTGGTCCGACAGCGCGCGACGATGGACCTGCCCGCCGAACACGGCGTCAGCACCGTCATGTTCACCACCTTGCTGCGCCGTCCGGTCTGGTGGGCTGGCACCGGAGCGGCCGTGCTGGGCTACGTGTTCCAGGCGCTGGCGCTGACCACCGGCTCGTTGATCCTGGTGCAGCCGCTGCTGATGTCGGCGCTGCTGTTCACGCTGCCGCTGAGTGCCCGGCTGGGCAAGCGCAGGGTCACCCGCAGCGAGTGGCTGTGGGCGGCGCTGCTGACGGTCGGGCTCGCCGTGTTCGTGCTGCTGGCCCGCCCGGGGCCGCAGGACAGTCCAGCGTCGCTGCCGGTCTCGGCGATCGCCGCCGGTGGCAGCGCGCTCGTCATCCTGGGTTGTGTCGTGGCGGCCGTCCGCATCGGCGGCTGGCAGCGCGCGGCTCTGCTGGCCGTCGCGGTCGGGGTGCTGTTCGGCGTCGTCGCGGTGACCACGAAGATCGTCATGCACGTGGCCGACGAACGTGGGCTGCTGGCCCTGCTGGCCACGCCCGCTCCCTACGCGCTGATCGTGCTTGGGGTCATCGCAACGCTGTTGCAGCAGTCCGCGTTTCACGCCGGCGCGTTGCAGATGACGGTACCAACGATGTTGGTGCTGGAGCCCGTCGTCGCCGTGCTGCTCGGCGCCGTCGTGCTGGGCGAGCAACTCGAGGCGGGCCGGTACGAAGGCATCGCACTCGCGGTGGCCGTGGTCGCGATGGTGGCGGCGACCGTGGCGCTGGGCCGGGGCGAGGGTGCCTACGAAGAAGAGCTCGAGCGCAAGGCAGCCCGCGAAGCGGCCTGAAGTTCTCCTAGCCCAGGATCGACGTGTAGTAGGTGACGTCGGCCATGGTCGACATCCCGGAATCCTGGCCAGGCATCTCGGGGAACCCGGAGTCGGCCAACAAGGTCCCCATCTTGGTGCCGACCGATTGCCAGCCGCGCGCATCCAGGTACGCGCCGACTTCGTTGCGTTCGCCTTCGAAGCTCAACTCCGTGAAGTCGACGTCGAGGCCGTGCTCGCGCCATTTGGCGCTGGTCTCCCGCATCTTTTCGCGGGCGGCGTCGGCGTCGACGCCGGGATTGTGCGGGATGGCTTCGGTGGCCAGTCTGCTGCCGGGTGCGGACAACTCGGTGACGGTGTCGAGCAGGCGGTCCTGCGCCTCCGGCGGTAGGTAGCCGAACAAGCCCTCGGCGATCCAGGCCGACGGCCGGCCCGGGTCGAAGCCCGCTGCGGTCAGGGCGGCGGCCCAGTCGTCGCGCAGGTCGATCGCCACGGTCCGCAGGTCGGTCGTGGGAGCCGCTCCGAGGCCGGCGAGTGTCGTGGTCTTGAAGTCGATGACCTGGGGCTGGTCGACCTCGAACACCGTCATCCCCGCGGGCCACGACAGCCGGTACGCCCGGGCGTCGAGTCCGGAGGCCAGGATGACGGCCTGGCGAATCCCCGCGTCGGCGGCGGCAGCGAAGAAGGCATCGAAGTAGCGGGTGCGGGCGGCCATCGCCTGGGGCATGTTCTGCAGCCCCCACTGTTCGTCGCCCGCCATGCCTTCGGTGTCGAGCTGGCCGGTGGCCCAACGTGTGAGAAAGTCCACTCCGACCGCGCGCACCAACGGTTCGGCGAACGGGTCGTCGATCAGTGGCTCGGCGGCGTTGGTGGCCACGGCTCTGGCTGCTGCCACCATGGTCGCAGTGACGCCAACGCTGCTGGCCAGGTCCCACGTGTCGTTGTCGGTCCGGGTCATTGGTTTCCTCCGTCGTAATGTATTTAGTGAGTATAACAAATAACCGCATCGGGCCGCGGTCCACAGGAAATCTGCAGGTTGGAGCATCGAGGCATATCTTTAGTTTTGCTAACGTTGTAGCCGGACGAGGGGCGCTGAAGCTCCGCTGACAGCACGCACCAGCAAGTGATCAGAGGATTTTGATGGATACCGATACCCGCGAAGCCAGGCTCGAACGCCGCATCGCCGACCTCTACGCCACGGACCAGCAGTTCGCCGCCGCCAAGCCCGACCAAACCGTCGCTGCGGCCGTCGAGGCCCCCGGGCTGCGGTTGGCGGACATCGTGCGCACGGTCATGGCGGGTTACGCGGAC
>JAHFVB010000260.1:0-5476 GCA_023264755.1 Mycobacterium sp.
ACGGACTTCGTCGACAGCGAGCGACAGATGGAAGCCGAGCCGACCGTCTACCACACCATGAACGGGCCCAACGAGTTTCACGTCGTCGGCACCCTGCGCAACTGGACGGTCATCAACGGGTTGGACCGCGTCGAGGTACCGACGCTGGTAATCGCCGGCGAATTCGACGAAGCCACGCAATCCACCTGGCAGCCGTACGTCGAGCGCATCCCCGACGTCCGCAGCCACGTCTTCGCGGGCGCGAGCCACTGCACCCACCTGGAACAGCCCGAGGAGTTCCGCGCCGTCGTCGCCGCGTTCCTCGCCGAACACGACCGCCCCTCGATCGACAGGACACCCTCGTGACCAAACCCGACGCGCCGACTCCGCCGGCCGAGCGCACCCTCGAATCATTCGGCTACGAACAGGAACTCAACCGCTCGGTGTCGACGGTCGACCTGCTCGTGTACGGGCTGGTCTTCATGGTGCCGATCGCGCCGTGGGCCATCTTCGGCACGGTCTACAACAGCGCGGCGGGCATGGTGCCGCTGGTCTACGTGATCGGCCTGGTGGCCATGGTGTTCACCGCGCTGGCCTATGCCCAGATGGCCAAGTCGTTCCCGCTGGCCGGGTCGGTGTTCTCCTACGTCGGCCGCGGCATCCACCCCGGACTCGGCTTCTTCGCCGGCTGGGCCATCCTGCTGGACTACCTGCTGGTGCCGACGCTGCTGTACGTCTTCGCCGCCGAGTCGATGGTCGGGCTGTTCCCCGGCACCCCGCGATGGTTGTGGGCGATCGTGTTCGTCGTCGTCAACACCATCATCAACCTGGCCGGCATCGGCTCCCTGAAGATCGCCAACCGCGTGTTCCTGGCCATCGAGTTGGTGTTCGTCGTCATCTTCGTGGTGATCGCCGTGCGGGCGATCAACGGCGACAGCCTGCCCAACGTGGGCTGGAGCACGCTGCCGATCTGGGACTCGAACACCGTGACCGCGCCGCTGATCGCGAGCGCCTTGTCGATCGCAGTGCTGAGTTTCCTTGGTTTCGACGGCATCTCGACGTTGGCCGAGGAGTCGACGGGGCGCAAGAACCCCGCCGGCCGAGCGATGATCATCGCGCTGTTCGTCGTGGCGTTCCTCTTCGTCGTCCAGACCTGGCTGGCCAGCCTGCTCGCCGGAGGCCGCGCGTCGTTCAGCGACGACGAGGCCGGCAACGCGTTCTTCACGCTCGTCCAGGCCGCCTCCAACACCGGTTGGATGAACGCCTTCTTCGCCGTCAACGTGATGGCCGTCGGGTTCGCCAACGCCATGGCCGCTCAAGCTGCCACCAGCCGGCTGCTGTACTCGATGAGCCGCGATGGCCAGCTGCCGAAGTTCCTCTCCAAGATCAGCACCCGCAAGGTTCCGATCTCCGCGATCCTCGTCGTGAGCGCGCTCAGCGTCGTGCTGGTGCTGTTCTTCGTCGGCCAGATCGGGTTGATCTCGTCGTTGGTGAACTTCGGCGCGCTGTTCGGGTTCTGCCTGCTGCACGTCTCGGTGGTCTGGTACTACGTGGTGCGCCAGAAGTCGAAGAACTACCTGCTGCATCTGGTGGTCCCCACGTTGGGCTTCCTGATCATCGGCTACGTCTTGTTCAACGCCGACGCACTGGCCAAGATCGGCGGGCTGGTGTGGTTGGTCATCGGCGCAGTCATCTTCGGGATCAACGTGTTTCGCGGCAAGGGTGTGCCCGAGTTGGTCGAGGAGCCGCCCGCGGCCAGCTAAACCGGGGTGGTTGACCTTAGGATTGGCCATGGCCAACCCAGCGCCCGCCGCGCGCCTACTCGACGTGATCGATCTGGACATCCTGCCGCTGACCGCCCGCGGCGTCGCCGCCGGGAACAAGGTGTTCGGGGCAGCGGTGCTGCGCAAGGACGACCTGTCGCTCGTCATCGCCGGCACCAATGACGAGACCGACAACCCGCTGCTGCATGGCGAGATCAACACGCTCAACCAGTTCTACGAGCTCGGTGACCGGCCGCCGACGTCGGAGTTGATCTTCCTGACCACCCACGAGCCGTGCACGCTGTGCATGTCGGCCATCACCTGGGCCGGGTTCGACAACTATTACTACTTCTACAGCCACGAAGACTCCAGGGACGCCTTCGCCATCCCCCACGACCTGAAGATCCTCAAGGAGTTGTTCGGGCTGGAACCCGGGGGCTACCGGCGTACCAACGAATTCTGGACCGCCTATGCCATCTCAGACTTGGTCGAGGCCGAAGCCGAGCCGCTGCGCACCGAACTGCGCGAGCAGACCGAACGGATCAAGACCCGCTATGCGGCATTGTCCGACCAGTATCAGGAAACCAAGGGTGACAACGACATTCCGCTGAGCTAGCGGTCGCGAGTTTGGTGTCGGTCTGGCCCCTCCGGAAACCGTACGCCCGGCCCGCCAAGGGGGCTGAGTATCTGGTGCGAGCCGGCATCCACTGTGCGAATCGATACGCACCGACCGCGTGTTCCGTATGAAACCGCACGCTCGACGAGCTGGACGCCCACTTCAACGCAGCGCTGCGCGCAGTTTCAGCGCAGCGCCGCACGCAGCGGCTTGGCCAGTTCCCCGCGCTCCCCCACCGTCACGTCGGCCAGCCCGAGCCACGACGCCATCGACCGCAGCTCCCCCGCCAACGCTTCGGCGACGCGGCCGCTGTGTTGCCCTGGCTCGGCGAACGCACCCACCACGTGCAGCGCGTCGCGCGGGCGTTCGGCCTTGAGGTCCACGCGGCCGACGAGCCGACCGTCCATCAGGAACGGCCAGACGTAGTAGCCGTATTGCCGCTTCGGTTGCGGTACATAGATTTCGATGCGGTAGTGAAAGTCGAACAACCGTTCTACGCGCGGGCGAAAGAAGATCAGGGGATCGAACGGGCACAACAGCGCAGTCCCGCGATCTCGGCGTGGCACCAGCTGCCCCACCCGCAGGTAGGCCGGTGCCGTCCAGCCCTCGACTTCGACGGGTTCGAGCTCACCCGCGGCCACCAGGTCGGCGATCGCCGGTTTGGCTTGCTTGGCGCCGAGCCGGAAGTAGTCGCGAATGTCGGTCTCGGTGCCCACCCCCAACGCCGTGGCCGAGCGCAGCACGAGTTCGCGGACCGCTTCGTCGTCGTCGACGTCGCGGCTGACCACCTCCGGCGGCAGCACGCGTTCGGTGAGGTCGTAGTGCCTGGCGAACCCAATCCGCGTGGCCGTGGTGAGCGCCCCGGAGGCCCACAGCGCTTCGGCCACCCACTTGGTGTCACTGCGGTCCCACCACGGGCCCTTGCGTCCCCGGGGCTCGGACTCCAGATGAGCCTCGATCTGCCCCGCCGTCGACGGGCCGAGTTCCGCGACCGCGGCCACGACGTCCTCGGCCAGCTTCGCGTTCTTGCGCACTATCTCGGTGCGCCACCTGCCGTGGGTGTACTCCCGCATGCGCCAGCGCATCAACGGCCAGTCGTCGACGGCCATCAACGCGGCCTCGTGCGCCCAGTACTCGATCAACAGCCGCGGAGCCCTTGCACTGTGGCTCCAGGCGGCGCGGTCGACGGCGTCCCGGTCATAAGGTCCCAGCCGGCTGAACACCGGCGCATAGTGCGCCCGCACGGCGACCGACACCGAGTCCAGTTGCAGCACCTGGATCCGGGAGATGAGCCGGCGCAGGTGGGCCCGCGTCACGGCGCCCGCTGGTTTGGACTCGGCGAACCCCTGGGCTGCGACCGCTGTCCGGCGCGCCTGGTCGAGGCTCAGTTTCATGCGCGCAGGTAGCTCAGAAATCGGTATCGCAGACCCGAGCTGCTGGTCTGCCAGTCGCGCTCGGTGCCGGCCCACCCGTCGTCGAGCCGGGGCGCCACCGCATCGTCGTCCTGCTGGGGCAGTGCCACGTCGACCTCGGTGACCTCGCACCGGGTGGCCAACGGCAGGGCCAGCGCATAGAGCTGCGCGCCACCGATGATCCACACGTCGTCTTCTTCGAGGGCCGCTTCCAGCCCGTGCACCACCGTCGCTCCGTGCGCCATGTAGTCAGCTTGCCGGGTCACTACGACATTTCTGCGCCCCGGCAGCGGGCGCACCTTCGCCGGCAGCGATTCCCAGGTCAATCGGCCCATGACGACGGTGTGACCCATCGTGAGCTCCTTGAATCGGGCCTGGTCCTCGGGCAACCGCCATGGGATGCCGTTGTCCCGGCCGATGACACCGGAGGTCGACTGCGCCCAGATGAGGCCGACGGACCCCGTCATCGACACGCCTCGGACCCGGGAACCGTCCTCATACCGCGACGGGAGCCTTGATTCCCGGGTGTGGGTCGTAGTTGACGATCGCGACGTCGTCATAGGTGTAGTCGAAGATCGAATCCCGTGGCGCGAGTACCAGTTCCGGGTACGGCCGGGGGGCTCGGCTCAACTGGAGCGCCACCTGATCGACGTGGTTGTCGTAGATGTGGCAGTCGCCACCGGTCCAGACGAACTCGCCGACGCCCAGCCCAGCCTGCGCCGCCATCATGTGCGTCAGCAGGGCATAACTCGCGATGTTGAAGGGCACGCCGAGGAACAGGTCGGCGCTGCGCTGATACAGCTGGCAGGACAGCTTGCCGTCGGCCACGTAGAACTGGAAGAACGCGTGGCAGGGTGGCAGCGCCATCTGCGGGATCTCGCCGACGTTCCAGGCCGACACGATGTTGCGGCGGGAGTCGGGGTCGGTCTTCAGCAGTTCGAGCGCGGCGGTGATCTGATCGACGTGCTCACCCGACGGTGTCGGCCACGACCGCCACTGCACGCCGTAGATCGGACCGAGATCGCCTGTCTCACTGGCCCATTCGTCCCAAATCGTGACGCCGTGCTCGTGCAGCCAGGCCACGTTGGAGTCTCCGCGCAAGAACCACAACAGTTCGTAGATGACCGACTTGAGGTGGACCTTCTTCGTGGTGATCAGCGGAAAGCCGGCCGCCAGGTCGTAGCGCAGCTGGTGGCCGAACAGGCTGCGCGTGCCGGTGCCGGTGCGGTCGGACTTCTTCGTGCCCCGCTCGGTCACCAGGCGCAACAGGTCCTCATACGGGGTGGCGATGGGCACTCGGTCAGTTTACGTCGCAGGACTGGGGTACAACGGAGGCCATGCCGACGATCACCGATGCCATCACCACCTCCGACGGAAAATGCCCGGTCATGCTGTCGCTACCCGATGGCGAGGGGCCCTGGCCCGCGATCGTGATGTACCCGGACGCCGGCGGGGCGCGGCCCACCTTCCGCGACATGGCCGAGCAGCTGGCCGGCTACGGCTACGTGGTGCTGGTCCCCGACGTGTACTACCGCGACGGGGATTGGGCGCCGTTCGACATGACGACCGTGTTCGCCGACCAGGACGAACGCAAGCGGCTGTTCGCCATGATCGGAAAGATCACCCCCGACATCATGGAACGCGATGCGGTGGCGTTCTTCGACTACCTGGAGTCGCGACCCGAGGTGCGCGGCAACAGCTTCGGC
>JAHFVB010000260.1:5486-7208 GCA_023264755.1 Mycobacterium sp.
TGCATGGGCGGACGTACGTCGGTGATGATCGCCGGTCGGGTACCCGAGCGGGTCGCCGCCGCGATGTCCTTCCATGGCGGCGGGCTGGTGACCGATGACGCCAGCAGCCCCCACCTGCTCGCCGACCAGATGCGCGCCACGGTGTACGTCGGTGCCGCCGAGCACGACCAGTCCTTCACCACCGTGCACGGGGAAGCGCTCGAGCAGGCCCTCACCACCGCCGGAGTGGAACACGCCATCGAGTTCTATTCCGCTGCACACGGTTTCGCCGTACCCGACAACGGACCCTACGATCCGGCCGCGGCGAAGCGGCATTGGGAGGCCATGGAGCGGGTGTTCGGCACCAACCTCGGCTGACCGGTCCGGCCCCGGGCCGTTTTGCCTCGCCACGCCCCGGTAGGCGACCATGATCGGGTGTATGACCAGGAAACGACCGGCCACTCGGAGTTAAGTCAGGAGCCGCAGGACGCGGGCTTCCGCATCGACCCGGTACTCGCCAGAAGCTGGCTGTTGGTCAACGGCGCACAGTTCGAGCGCTTCGCACCCGCTGCCCATTCCCGGGCCGACATCGTCGTACTCGACATCGAGGACGCGGTGGCCCCGAAGGACAAGGCGGCCGCACGCGACAACGTCCATCGGTGGCTGACCTCGGGCAACGACGACTGGGTGCGCATCAACGGCTTCGGCACCCGCTGGTGGGCCGACGACCTGGAGATGCTCGCCACCACCTCGGTCGGTGGAGTCATGCTCGCCATGGTCGAATCCGTCGATCACATCGTGGAGACCGCCAAGCGGCTGCCCGACGTACCGATCGTCGCCCTGGTCGAAACGGCCCGTGGGCTGGAGCGCATTACCGAGATCGCCGCGACCAAGGGCACCTTCCGGCTGGCGTTCGGCATCGGTGACTTCCGTCGCGACACGGGTTTCGGCGACAGTCCGGCCACCCTGGCCTACACCCGCGCTCGCTTCACGATCGCCGCGAAGGCCGCCGGCCTACCCAGCGCCATCGACGGCCCGACCATCGGCTCGAGCGCGTTGAAGCTCATCGAAGCCACCGCCGTATCCGTCGAATTCGGCATGACCGGCAAGATCTGCCTGACCCCCGATCAGTGCGCCACGGTGAACGAGGGGTTGTCCCCGTCGCAGGACGAGATCTCCTGGGCCAACGAGTTCTTCGCCGAGTTCCAGCGGGACGGCGGCGAGATCCGCAACGGCTCGGACCTACCCCGCATCGCGCGGGCTACCAAGATTCTGGAGCTGGCCACCGCCTACGGTATTCACACGCCGCAGTTCGGCGACGACCCGGATCACGTTCCGGCCCCGTCGGATACCTACCACTACTAGCCGCTGCTAGTGGGGCTCGTCGTGGTGGCCCAGTGACCGCAGGGCGCGCACGATCCCGCGACCGGCGTACATCGCTGCCACGATCGACACGACGATCATCACGATGAACATCACCAGCCAGTTGCTGCGGCTGTGGCTGACGTTCCACCACACGATGGTGAAGAGCACCGCGCAGATGAAGACGACGATGTCGCGCCAGTTCCCGCGGTAGGACTGGGCAACCTCGAGCAACGAGCGATTCTTGTCCACGGCCGCGATCAGGTCGTCGACGCGGATGTCGATGACGCGTTGCAGTTCGGCCCGACGCTCGGTCTGGTCCGGTGGAAGCAGTTCGAGTAGCTCCATGTCTTGTTTGATCAGCCCTCGGATGTCGGGGCC
>JAHFVB010000261.1:0-6481 GCA_023264755.1 Mycobacterium sp.
CACCGCGATCGTGCACGGCTGTCAGGGCGACCCGACGACGGGCGGGACGACGCCCGTGATGATGGTCTTCGTCGGCGTGACGGGGGTGACGGGCGTGACGGGCGGTGCGCTCGACGACGAGCTCGAGCTTGAAGACGACGAAGACGACGACGGTGGGGTGGTCGTCGTGGTGGTGGTCGTCGACGGGGTGGTCGTTGTCGTCGTCGTCGTCGTCGTGGTGGTCGTCGTCGTCGTCGTGGTGGTCGTCGGCGAGGTCGTGGTGGTCGTGGTCGTTGGGGACGTGGTCGCGGTGGTGGTCGTGGCCGGCGGGACGACCGACGTCGACGTCTCGCCGTTGGAATTGGTGAGGGTCACCGTCTGCGCTTCGCTGCCCGCGGTGGTCACGGGAACCGGGGTGCCGTTGCTGTAACTCGTCCCCGTAACGGTCACCGGGCCGGACGGCTCCGACGAACTGGTCAAGGTGACGGCCAGCCCGCCGGCGGCCAGCAGGGCGGCGGCCGCCGCGGCGCCAAAGAGGACCGGGGGCCGCTTGTACCAAGCCAGCGGAGCCGAATCGGGGAGGTCGTCCTCTTCCTCGTGGGCGTATTGGACGGGCGGGCGGGCATCGGTCGGACCGGTGTAGTCGGACTCGTACTCCTCACCCGCGTACGGCACCGGGTCGCCCTGCGTGTCGTCCTGTGACCACGCCAACGCCCGGCCCGTCGCCGCGGTCGACGCGTCCGCCAGCGGGGCCTGCTCGGTCGCGGGAGCCTCGCCGGCCCAACCCATCGTCGGAGCCAACCCCGTCGCCGCGAGGTCGACGGCAGGGGCCAAGCCGGTCGCAAGGTCTGGGGCCAGGCCCAGTGCAGCGACCACGGAAGCGCCTGCGGCGCCGACGAATTGCGGGGCCGGCGCCGTCACGATCGGGGCCCGCAGCCGCTCCGACAACCGTTGGGTGACAAGCGGTATCGCGGCACCCCCGCCGACGGTGGCTACCGCGGAGACGCTCGACAGCGGAATTCGATAGCGCTGCAACGTGTCTTCGACGGCGTTGAGCAACCCGCCGAGGGACTCGTCGACGAGCCGTTCGAGTTCGACCCGGGTGACCCTGACCTCGGCGGCGTAGCCGGGCAGTTGGGCCCGCAGTGCGGTCGCGGTATCGGCCGACAGACGCTCCTTGGCGGCCCGGCACTCGGCCCGTAGCTGCGAAAGCGACCCGACCGCTGCCGTGCTCGCGGGGTCGGCGTCGTTGCCCTGGGCGATACCCGTCACGACGTGATTGAGCAGCGCCCCGTCGATGTGGTCACCCGAGAAGTCTGGGTAACGCACCGTGTCGCCGACGAGGGACAGGCCCGCGCTGGCGTCGGCGAGTGTGATGCTGGTTCCGCTGCCCCCGAGGTCGCACAACACCACGACCCCGTTCGGAGGCAGCCCGGGCGCCGCCTTCAGCGCGGCGAGGGCGGCGGCGGAGTCCGGGATGATCGAGGCGGGCACGCCGTTCGGGGCCAGGCTCGGCTCTGCGCCAAGGGCACTGCGCAGCGCACCGACGGCCGCCGGACTCCAGTAGGCGGGCACGGCGATGGTGACGGGCGACCCCCCGCCGACGGTGCGGGCCATCGCCGCGAGCGCCTCGACGAGGACGGTCTCGGCGCGGTGGGTGGACCCGTCGGAGGCCACCATGGGGACCGGGTCGCCGACGCGTTCGACGAATGACGTCAGCGCCAGCCCCGGCCGGTTCAGTTCGGGATTCTCGGCGGGGATGCCCACCTCGGGGGCGCGATCGGGGTACAGCGTCAGGACCGACGTTCGACTGACCGGGGGCCTACCGTCGCGGATGGCGACCAGATTGGTCGCTCCGATCGACAAGCCCAGCGCGTCGCTCATGTGGTAAACCCCTGTGTCGGAACCGTGTGGTGCTCGAAGAACTCGAAGACGTCGTCGCACTCGACGATGTCGCAGCCAGCGCAGCCCTCACCATAGCCGCCGACGCCCCACACTCAAGGAAATCCCCCTAGTGTCGGCGAACCCCTAATGCCCGGTCCCCTAATCGGTGGTCGAAAGCCCTGGGTTTCACACCGATCACGGGAGCCGGGTTCGTGGATAGCATCGTCGCTAGAGCCCGATCATCCGTGTCACCTGTGAAACAACTGCGAAAGCGAAGAAAGGGGGTGGGTCATGGCCAATTCACTCCTCGACTTCGTAATGTCGCTGGTGCGCGATCCAGACGCTGCCGCGCACTATGCGGCCGACCCGGCGCAGGCCATTGCGGACGCCAACCTGACCGATGTGACCAGTGCAGACGTCAACCATCTGATCCCGGTCGTCGCGGAATCGCTGTCCTCGTCGGTGCCCTCGGTGGGGTCCGACTCGTTCACCGGGGATAGCGGGCACAACGTCTGGACGAGCGGCGCCGCGACGGCGGCCTTCGATGCATTCGGTGACCACCTGCCCCAACAGGTCGTGGACGACCCCGGCGCAGTCATCACCGACGTGGGTACGCCCGACCACGGCGCGCTCGCCACGGCGGCGCCCGCCTTGGACGTGCCGACGCTCAGCGGGGTCGACGACTCGGGCCTGGCCCTGCACCAACAGGTGCTCGACGACGTCCCGGTCATCGACACGGCGGCGGATTCCGATTGGCTGAACCATCAGCTCGACGACCACCACCTGGGCTCGATCACCCCGGATCACCCCGGAATCGACGACCTGATCTAACTTGCGGTGGAGCTCAGGGGGGCTCACCGATCCCCACTACGACGACGGCGCGGCCCACACGGGCCGCGCCGTCGTCGTATACGGGCACGTCACAGACCATTTACCTGATCCCCCAAGGGCTATCCCCTAATCCCCTAATGGGGCATCCCTTAGTGGCCCGCCATGCCCCCCGCAAGCCACGGGATCCGGCCCCGTTCCCGGCTGGTGCCGGGCTCCATAACGTGGTGTTCAGTTCGCCGGAGCACTCGGTGACAGACCTAGTACCACCACTGAAAGGACCTGACATGAACACGCTCATCGACTTCATCATGGAGCTCTTCCGCAGCCCCGAGACGGCCGCCAGGTTCGTCACCGACCCGGCGCTGACCATGCGCGACGCCGGCGTTCCCGCCAATGTCACCGCAGCCCAGCTGCAGGCCGTCGCGGCCACCGCCGTTCCGGCCGGCGTCGCGCTCGGCGGCGGCAACGGATTCCAGGGCCTGCAGAGTGCGGTCGCGGACTACCACAGCTTCGCCTCGCCGTTCTCGCCGCAGACGTCGTTCGCCCCGCAGACCGACTTCGCCAGCCACAACGCCACGCAGGTCGCCAGCAACAACGACTTCATGAGCCCCGAGCAGTCGGCCGGCACCAACGCCCAGAACGGCGGGTTCAACCTCGGCTTCGGTGACATCACCTTCGGGGACAAGACCACCAACACCGCCACCAACGGCGGCGTCGTCAACACCGGTAGCTCGGGTGACATCCACACCACCACCACTCAGGGCAACGGCAACGTGGTCGGACACGGCAACAACGCCAACACCGGCGTCATCGAAGGCGGCAGCCACTCGCCGATCATCGTGGGCGAGGGCAACGAGACCACGGTCAAGGACACCTCGCAGCACTCTGGCGGCGACCTCATCGACGGCAACCAGGGCACCGTGATCAAGGACAACGACATGTCCGGCGGGCACGGCGGCAGCGCCGGCGCCAGTGGCGGCGGCGGGCTGCTCGGCATCGGCAACGGAGGCAACCACGCCACCGCAGGCAGCGGTGGGGCTGGTGGCTCGATCATCGTCAACGACCAGGGCAACCACTCCACCAACACGACCACTGCGGTCGGCGGCAACCAGACCACGGTCGGTCACGACCTGGGCAGCGGCAACACCTCCGCCGTGGATTCCTCGACGCACGTCGATAGCTCGAGCCACACCGCCGACAGCTCGATCCACGCCGACAACTCGATCCACAGTGACAACACGTTCACCCAGGAGAACTCGCTGCACCAGACGACCGAGACGCACGTCGGTCCGGAAACGCACATCGGGTTCTGACCGAACCGAAGGCCGCGACTGGCGGGGAGTTCCACTCTTGGAGCTTCCCGCCAGTTCGTTCGCCTAGCGTGACATGGACACCACCGGAGGAGCCCCCCGTGACGCAACCACCCAACGACCCCCGCAAGGTCAAGGTGATCGTCGAACTCATCGACCACACCAGCAACATCGCCGCCCTGCACGAGCGAGGTGACCTGGTCGAACGCCTGGCGGCAGCCAAGGAACGCATCGGCGATCCGCAGATCCGCGTCGTCATCGCCGGACAACTCAAACAAGGCAAGAGTCAACTGCTCAACTCCTTGCTGAACATGCCCGTCGCCCGCGTCGGCGACGACGAGAGCACGGTGTTGGCGACCTTCGTCAGCCACGGTGACCCCGCCTCGGCCCGCCTCGTCGTGGCGGGCGGCCCCGACGACCAGGCCCCCGCCCGCGTCGAGATCCCGATGGACGACCTCAAGAACGACCTGCGCCGGGCTCCGCAAGCCGGCGGCCGCGAGGTGCTCCGCGTCGAGGTCGCCGTACCGAGCCCCATCCTGGGCGGCGGGTTGGCCTTCATCGACACCCCCGGTGTGGGTGGGCTCGGTCAACCGCACCTGTCCGCGACCCTGGGGCTGCTGCCCGAGGCCGACGCCATGCTGATGGTGAGCGACACCAGCCAGGAGTTCACCGAGCCGGAGCTGACCTACATTCGGCAGGCCCTCGAGATCTGCCCGGTCGCAACGATCGTCGCCACCAAGACCGATCTGTACCCGCACTGGCGCGAAATCGTCGCTGCCAACACCGCCCACCTGCAACGAGCCGGACTCAACACCACGATCACCCCCGTTTCCTCGATACTGCGCAGCCACGCGATCGCCACCAACGACAAGGAACTCAACGAGGAGTCCAACTTCCCGGCGATCGTGAAGTTCCTCAGCGAGCGGGTGCTGACCCGGGAGAACGATCGCATCCGAGATGAGATCGTCGCCGAAGTACGCTCTGCGGCAGAACATCTCATCATGACTGCCGATTCCGAACTGTCGGCGCTCAGCGATCCAGGCAAGCGCGACGAGCTCACCGCGGACCTCGAGCGCCGAAAGCAAGAGGCCCAGGAGGCCCTGCAGCAGACGGCACTGTGGCAACAGGTCCTCAACGACGGCGTCGCCGACCTGACCGCCGACGTCGACCACGATCTACGAAATCGCTTCCGGCACATCACCCAGCACACCGAGAAGATCATCGACGGCTGCGACCCCACCCAGCACTGGGCGGAGATCGGCGCCGAACTCGAGAACACCGTGGCCACCGCCGTCGGCGACAACTTCGTGTGGGCCTACCAGCGGGCCGAGGCGCTGGCCGTCGAAGTCGGACGCACCTTCACCGAAGCCGGCCTCGAATCCGTCCAGCTGGCCGACGTCAGCGCGCGCGACATGGGGGCCGGCTTCGGCGAGCTCAAATCGGTGGAGAAGTTGGAATCCAAGCCAATCGGGAAGGGCCACAAGGCCATCACCGGTATGCGCGGATCCTACGGCGGCGTGCTGATGTTCGGCATGCTGACGTCCTTCGCCGGCCTCGGCATGTTCAACCCGCTGTCCCTTGGCGCCGGTTTGGTGCTCGGCCGCAAGGCTTACAAGGAGGACATGGAGAACCGGATGACCCGCGTGCGCAACGAGGCGAAGATGAACGTGCGCCGGTTCGTCGACGACGTGTCCTTCGTGGTCAGCAAGGAGTCGCGCGACCGGCTGCGCAACATCCAACGCCAACTGCGCGACCACTACCGCGGCATCGCCAACCAGACGACGCGCTCGCTCAACGAATCGCTCCAAGCCACCTTGATGGCGGCCCAGCTGGAGGAGAACGAGCGCAATGCCCGCATCCAGGAGCTATCCCGGCAGCTGAACATCCTCAACCAGGTGGTCGACAACGCCGTCAAGCTCTTGCCCAGCCACGTTGCCTAAGCTGTCGCGATGAGCACGAGCGAACACGTGCGCGCAATCCTTGCCGGCACCATCCAGGCCTATCGGTCCGACCCGACCTATGCGCAGCGCCCGGACGTGCACAACGAACTGGAGCGCATCGGGCACCGGCTGAATCAGCCGATCCGCATCGCGCTCGCGGGGACGTTGAAGGCTGGCAAGTCCACCCTGGTGAATGCCCTTGTCGGCGAAGACATTGCGCCCACCGATGCCACCGAGGCCACCCGGATAGTGACGTGGTTCCGCAACGGGCCGACGCCCAAGGTGACGGCCAATCACCGCGGCGGGCGGCGCTCCAACGTGCCGATGACGCGAAGCCCGTCCGACCGGGCGCTCAGCTTCGACTTCGCCCACCTGGACCCCGTCGACGTGCTCGACCTCGACGTCGAGTGGCCCGCGGCCGAACTGGTCAACACCACCATCATCGACACGCCCGGCACGTCGTCGCTGTCGCGCGACGTCTCCGAGCGCACGCTGCGGCTTTTGGTGCCCGAAGACGGCGTGCCGCGCGTCGACGCC
>JAHFVB010000261.1:6491-7176 GCA_023264755.1 Mycobacterium sp.
TCGCACCCTCAATGCCGCCGACATCGCCCTCCTCAAGCAGATCGGCGAGCTCGTCGGCGGATCGGCCGGTGCGCTGGGCGTCATCGGCGTGGCCTCGCGCGCCGACGAGATCGGGGCCGGACGCCTCGACGCCATGATGTCGGCCAAGGACGTGGCCACCCGCTTCACCAGCGAATTGGACAAGACTGGCATCTGCCAGGCCGTGGTTCCGGTGTCCGGGCTGTTGGCGTTGACGGCCAGGACCCTGCGCCAAAGCGAGTTCGTGGCCCTGGAGAAGCTCGCCGGCATCGAGGTCGCCGAGCTCAACAAGGCGATGCTGTCGGTCGACCGCTTCGTGCGGGAGAACCCGACGCTGCCCGTCGACGCCCCCACCCGGGCCGCGTTGCTCGACCGCTTCGGAATGTTCGGGATCAGGATCGCGATCGCCGTGCTGCGGGCGGGGATCGGCGACTCGGTGGCGTTGGCCGACGAACTGCTGGAGCGCAGTGGGCTGGTCGCGTTGCGCGACGTCATCGACCAGCAATTCGCGCAGCGCTCCGACCTGCTCAAGGCCCACACCGCGCTGCTGTCGCTGCGCCGCTTCGTCGAGCTCAACCCCATCTACGCGACGCCGTACATCGTCGCCGACATCGATCCGCTGCTGGCCGACACCCACGCGTTCGAGGAGCTGTGCCTGCTCAGTCAA
>JAHFVB010000016.1 GCA_023264755.1 Mycobacterium sp.
TCGTCAATACCGATGGGGTGCGGCTCGGCGCCAACATCATGGTCGATCGAATCAACGAGGCCTTCGGCCAGTTGGCGATCCTCGCCGCAGAGCTGCAACCACCCGTCGCGCAGGAGTCCTACGAGGCGGTGAATGGCTGACGCGTTGGGTCGGAGCCAGCAGATGGGGCCCAAGCCCAGCCGTGGGTGGTCGTGCGCAACGTCCGATTTGGTCGACTCGGACTGGTCGACCGGGCAAATAACTCGGCCGTGGCCAACCCCCCGCAAGCGCGTCGGGTGGAGAGCGACTACCTTCCACTAGTGACGGAAAGCTTCGTCCCGATCGTCAACGTAGAAGGGGTTACCGTGCCCGACAGCTCCACCTCCGACGAGGTCGCCAAGCTCAGTTATCCAGGGGGCGAAATCGACCTGGAGATCATGAAGGCGACGGAGGGCTCCGACGCGATCGCGTTGGGGTCGCTGCTGGCCAAGACGGGTTACACCACGTTCGATGGTGGCTTCGTCAACACGTCGGCCACCAAGAGCGCCATCACCTACATCGATGGTGACGCGGGTATCTTGCGCTACCGCGGATACCCCATCGAGCAACTGGCCGAGAAGTCGACTTTCATCGAGGTCAGCTACCTGCTCATCTATGGGGAGTTGCCGACGGCCACCGAGTTGGAGAGATTCACCAACTTGATTCAGCGGCACACGCTGCTGCACGAGGACCTGAAGCGATTCTTCGACGGATTTCCGCGCAACGCGCATCCGATGCCGGTGCTGTCCAGCGCGGTCAACGCACTGTCGGCGTACTACCCCGACTCGGTGGATCCGCTCGACAAGGAACAGGTCGAGCTGTCGACGATCAGGCTGCTGGCCAAGCTGCCGACCATCGCCGCCTACGCCTACAAGAAGTCGGTCGGCCAGCCGTTCCTCTACCCGGACAATTCGCTGACGCTGGTCGAGAACTTCCTGCGGATGACGTTCGGCTTCCCCGCCGAGCCCTACGAGGTCGACCCGGAGATCGTCCGGGCACTGGACTTGTTGCTGATCCTGCACGCCGACCACGAGCAGAACTGTTCGACGTCGACGGTGCGGCTGGTCGGCTCGTCCCAGGCCAACCTGTTCACGTCGGTCTCCGGTGGCATCAACGCGCTGTGGGGGCCGCTGCACGGCGGCGCCAACCAGGCCGTGTTGGAGATGCTCGAGAAGATCAAGAAGGACGGCGGCGACGTCCAGGAGTTCGTGCGCAAGGTCAAGGACCGCGAGGACGGCGTGAAGCTGATGGGCTTCGGGCACCGGGTCTACAAGAACTACGACCCGAGGGCGCGGATCGTCAAGGAGCAGGCCGACAAGATCCTCGGCAAGCTGGGCATCAACGACGAGATGCTCGACATCGCCAAGTCGCTCGAAGAGGTCGCGCTGACCGACGACTTCTTCGTCGAACGCAAGCTGTACCCGAACGTCGACTTCTACACCGGCGTGATCTACCGGGCGATGGGCTTCCCGACGCGCATGTTCACCGTGCTCTTCGCGCTTGGTCGGCTTCCGGGCTGGATCGCGCATTGGCGTGAGATGCACTCCGAGCCCAGCAAGATCGGCCGGCCGCGTCAGCTGTACACCGGATACACCGAGCGCGACTACGCGGCCATCGACGGCCGCTAGCCTCACTCACTTTCGCCGAAACCGCAGCCACCGTCGTCCAGCCCCGCGCTGGACGACGGTGGCTGCGGTTTCGGGTGCTCTGCCGGCCGCGGCTTCGGCGCGCCTGATTGCGACGCAGGTCACCCATAAATCGTTTGCACAGGTAATAGTTGTAGATTAACAATGGTTGTGTGAACACAACCACCGACGCGCTGACGCCGCGCCGCAAGGTAATCATCCTGGTGTCCTGATGCCTGAGTCTGCTGATCGTGTCGATGGACGCGACCATCGTCAATGTCGCGATCCCGAGCATTCGCTCCGACCTGCATGCCGCGCCGTCGCAGTTGCAGTGGGTGATCGACGTCTACACCCTGGTGCTGGCATCGCTGCTCATGCTGTCGGGGGCGACCGGTGACCGCTTCGGTCGCCGCCGGGTCTTCCAGATCGGGCTCGGCATATTCGCCTTCAGTTCGCTGCTGTGCAGTCTGGCCCCCAACATCGAGACGTTGATCCTCGCGCGCCTGCTGCAGGGCGTCGGCGGGTCGATGCTGAATCCCGTTGCGCTGTCGATTATCTCGCAGGTCTTCACCGGGCGCGTCGAGCGGGCGCGGGCGCTGGGGCTCTGGGGGGCAGTGGTCGGAATTTCGATGGCGATCGGCCCGGTCGTCGGCGGCTTCCTCATCGAACTGATCAGTTGGCGCGCGGTGTTCTGGATCAACTTGCCGATCTGCGCCGCCGCCGTCGTCCTCACGGCCATCTTCGTCCCGGAGAACAAGTCGAAGACCATGCGAAACATCGATCCGGTCGGCCAGGGGCTGGCGGTTCTGTTCCTGTTCGGCGTGGTGTTCGCGCTCATCGAGGGGCCGGGTTACGGCTGGAGCAACCCGCGTGTCGTCGCGGTTGCGGTGGTCGCCCTGGTCGCGTTCGTGGCCTTCCTGCGCTACGAGTCCAAACGCCACGACCCATTCATCGACTTGCGCTTCTTCCGTAGCATTCCGTTCGCGGGGGCCACGGTGACGGCCGTCTGCGCGTTCTCGGCGTGGGGCGCGTTCCTCTTCATGATGTCGCTCTACCTGCAATCCGAGCGCGGCTACTCCGCGATGTACACCGGCCTGATCTACGCCCCCATTGCCATTGGCGCGCTGATCTTCTCGCCCGTCTCCGGCCGCATGGTCGGCCGCTTCGGAGCTCGCCCGTCATTGCTGACGGCGGGCGTCCTGATCACCACCGCGTCGGTGCTGCTGACGTTCTTGACCAAGAGCACGCCGGTGTGGGGGCTGTTGGTGATCTTCGCCGTGTTCGGCATTGGTTTCTCGATGATCAACGCTCCCGTCACCAATGCCGCCGTGAGCGGGATGCCCCTGGACCGGGCGGGCGCCGCCTCTGCGGTGACGTCCACCAGCCGACAGATCGGGACGAGTATCGGGGTGGCACTGTGCGGTTCGATCGCCGGAGGGGCGTTGTCGCACACCGGTGCGGACTTCGCCGCAGCTACCCGTCCATTGTGGTCGATGTGCATCGGTATTGGCATCGTCATCACCGCGCTGGGATACTTCGCGACGACTCCGCGGGCAATCCGGTCAGCTGATCGACTCGCTCCGCTGATCGCGGGCAGTGCCGAACTCAAGGTGGGAGCAAATGCCGGATAGCCAGCTGGCGGACAAGGCGTGGCGGGCCATGGCGGCGGTGGTGTTCGACAACCGCGATGCCTGGAGACGCAGTGTCATCGAGACGACGGGCCTGCCCTTCAGCCGGGTGCGGGTGCTACGTCGACTGGCCAAGCGATCGATGACGGCCAAGGAGATTGCCGAGGTCGCCTCCATGGATGCGCCAGCCACGTCCGTCGCGGTCAGCGACTTGGAGGATCGCGGTCTGGTTGTGCGGCAAGCAGATCCGACCAACCGCAGGTGCAAGGTGATCTCGTTGACCGAACGGGGTCGCGAGGTGGTCACCGCGATCGACGGGCTCGACGATCCCGCCCCGCCGGTCTTCGGCGCGCTGAGCCCGTCCGAATTGCAGACGCTGCAGGCGATCCTGGCCAAGCTGACCTCGCACTGAGGTCGGGCTGGCGCATCCGGACCCGGGCCAACCGGGTGGTCGCGACGCCCTAGCTCTCCAACACCGCCATCGCCGCGTTGTGCCCACCGATTCCCGACACCGCGCCACCTCGGCGGGAACCCGAGCCGCACAACAGGATCCGGTCGTGCGCGGTCGCCACGCCCCAGCGCTGGGCCGCGGTGTCCAGCGGTTCGTCATCCGCGGCGAACGGCCAGCGCAGCGCACCGTGGAAGATGTTGCCGCCCGTCATGCCGAGGGCATCCTGCAAGTCGGCCGTCGTCTTGGTTTCGACGCAGGGTCGACCGTGCGCGTCCGTCATGATCACGTCCTGGATCGGTTCGGCGAGCACCGAGTTCAACGAATCCAGCACCGCATCGGTCAGCCGTTGGCGCATCGCGGCGGGCTCGGTGGCGGCCACCAACTGGTGTGGCGTGTGCAGGCCGAACACCGTCAACGTCTGCGCCCCGGAGCGCTGCAGCGACTCGGACAGGATGGTCGGATCGGTGAGCGAATGGCAGTAGATCTCACACGGCAGCGGATCGGGTACGTCGCCGCCGGCGGCGCGGTCGTAGGCGGTGTCCAGTTGCGACATCGTCTCGTTGATGTGGAACGTGCCGCCGAAGGCCTGTGCGGCGGTGACGGATTGGTCCCGAAGGCGGGGGAGTCGGTCCAGCATCAGGTTGACCTTCACCTGCGCCCCGGGTGCGAGCTCGGGTTCGGCTTCGCCGAGCAGTCGGGCGAGTACGGCCGGCGTGACACCGGACAACACCCAGCGTGCGTTGACGACGTGCTCCTTGCCGGCGCTGAGGTAGCGCACCTCACCGCTTGGGGTGATGGCGAATACCTCTGCGCCGGTGATGAGTTCAGCGCCATGGCCGGATGCGGCGGCGGCCAGCGCACCGCTGACGGCGCCCATGCCACCGATGGGCACGTCCCAGTCGCCGGTGCCGCCGCCGAGCAGGTGGTAGAGGAAGCACACGTTCTGGGCCAGCGCAGGGTCGTCGGTGCGGGCGAACGTTCCGATCAGCGCATCGGTGGCCATCACACCGCGCACCAGATCGTCGCCGACGGCGGCGGTGATGGCGGTCCCGATGGGTTGGTCGACGAGCGCCGCCCACGCCGCAGCGGCGTCGCCGTCATCCCCGGCGGTGACCAGTCGCCGGGCCTCCGTGGCGGTGCGCAGCGGTTGCATCAGCGTGGGCCAGAGCCGCTGGGTCACCAACCGGCAGCGCCGGTAGAACTCGTCGAATCCGGCGCGGTCGGCCCCCGCTCCCACCGTGTCGAACGAGCCGCCAGGACCCACCAGTAGGCCGGTCCGGCCGCCGGTCGCCGGGTCGGGCGTGTACGACGAGTAGCGGCGCCTGGCGAGCCGTACCCGCACGCCGAGGTCGTCGACGATGTGCTGGGGTAGCAGGCTGACCAGATACGAGTATCGGGACAGTCGCGCGTCGACACCGTCGAAGGCGTGCACCGAAACGGCCGCTCCGCCAACGGCTTCCAGGCGCTCCAGCACCTGAACCCGGCGCCCGGCCCTAGCCAGGTACGCCGCTGCCACCAGAGCGTTGTGGCCGCCGCCGACGATCGCGACGTCGACCGGTGTTGCTGCCGTCACGGGTCAGCCGAGATAGCCCTCGACCTGGTCGGGTGGGCGCACGCCGGCCTGGTCGGGGTTCTGACCCGTCTCGCGCAGCGCCCGCCGCTGCCGCAGCAGATCCCAGCACTGATCGAGCTGAACCTCTACCGCACGCAGTCGCTGGTGCTCTTCGGTCTCGGCGATCTCGTGGTGCTGCAGCTTGGCGCGCAGCTCCTTCTCTTCGGCGACGAGCCTATTGACGTCATCGAGAATGTCTCGGTCCTTGTCCACCAGCCCAGTGTGCCCGACTACGGTGAGAGTCGTGGCCAACGACAAGAAACCCGAGATCGACTTTCCCGACGGTCCGGCTCCCGCCGAACTCCTCATCGAGGACATCACCGTCGGCGACGGCGCGGAGGCGGTACCCGGCGGCACCGTGAAGGTGCACTACGTCGGCGTCGAGTACGACACCGGCGAGGAGTTCGACAGCTCGTGGAACCGCGGCGAATCCATCGAGTTTCCGCTCCGCGGCCTGATTCAGGGCTGGCAGGACGGCATCCCGGGGATGCGGGTCGGAGGGCGGCGCAAACTCGTCATCCCGCCGGCGCAGGCTTACGGCCCTGCGGGTTCCGGACATCGGCTGTCCGGCAAGACGCTGATCTTCGTCATCGATCTGCTCGACGCCCGCTGAGCGATGCGGCGCGCTGACCGGCCCTAACTGGGGCCGGGCAGCCGCAGCAACAAACGCGCCCCGCCGAGCGGGCTTTGTTCCAGCGAGGCTGTGCCACCGTGCAATTCGGCCTGCTGCGCGACCAGCGCCAGGCCCAGCCCGGAGCCGGAGTGCGACGCCGTCGAACCCCTGATGAACCGAGCGAAGACGCGTTCGCGTTCTTCCTCGGGGACGCCCACCCCGTCGTCGTCGATCGCGATCTCGACCCCGGCCCGAGAGCTCACCGCGGACAGTTGCACGCGACGCGCCCCGCCGTGCTTGACGGCGTTCGCGATGGCGTTGTCGACAGCCAACCGCAGTCCGGCCGGCAGCCCGATGATGATCACGGTCGGCGCGGGCACCAGCGAAACGTCGAGGTCGCCGAACACCCGCATCGCGTCGTGGGCGGCGCGGTCCAGCAGTTCGGTGATGTCGACGGGCACGTGGTCGTCCGAGGTGGACAGTTCGCCCTGGGCCAGCCGCTCGAGCGCGCTCAGCGTCGCCTCGATGCGGGTCTGGGTGCGGATGACGTCGTGAAGCACTTCCTTGCGCTGTTCGTCGGGCAGCTCGAGGGTGGACAGCACCTCGAGATTGGTGCGCATGGCCGTCAGCGGGGTGCGCAGTTCGTGGGACGAGACCGACGCGAAGTCGCGGGCCGACGTCAGCGCGGCCTGGGTGCGGTTCTGCTCGTCCCAGATGCGCTGCACCAACCCGTTGACCGCGTCGGCGATCTCGACGGCTTCGGTCGCGCCGCGAACTTCGACGTCGGGAGCCTCCCCGCCGACGTCGATCGCACGGGTCTGCTGAGCGAGTTGTTTGAGCGGACGCACCGCGAACGCGGCCAATAACCATCCCGCGAACGTGGCCGCGCCGATGGCCAGCGAGCAGATGATGAGCACCCGACGGTGCAGGTTGTTGGTATCGGCGATGGTGGCGTCGTAGGTGTCGCCGACGGCCACGGTCATCACCGAGACGTTCGGGCTGGGCGCTTGGATCTCGACCGTCCGCACGCGGTAGCGCACCCCGTCGACGTAGGTGTCGGCGTAGCCGGGCGGTAGGTCGGGCAGTACGACGTTGGTGTTCGACGTCACCCGGCCGCCCTTGCGCACCGTGATGATGGCGTCCTGGTCGTTGGGTGACTTGGGAATCTGCTCGAGGCCCCTGGGCAGCAGCGGGATCGCAAAGCCGGCCACTTCGTCGAGCCGACGGTCGAGCCGTTCCTTGCGGTCGTTGGTGATGCCGACCCAGACGACGGTGCCGACGATGCCGACCACGATCGCCGCTGCGATGGCCGTCGCGAACGCCACCCGGGTACGCAGCGAGGGCGTACGCCGGAAGGTTCGCGCCAGGAGGTTCATCAGCGCGGACTGATCATCGGTTCATCACTGCTGCCGGAGGACGAAGCCCACGCCCCGCACCGTATGCAGCAACCTCGGTGCACCGCCGGCCTCCAGCTTGCGGCGCAGATAGCCGATGAACACGTCGACGACATTGGTGTCGGCGGCGAAGTCGTAGCCCCAGACCAGTTCGAGCAGCTGGGCGCGGGAGAGCACCGCGGTCTTGTGCTCGGCGAGCACGGCCAACAGGTCGAACTCGCGCTTGGTGAGGTCGACGTCGACGCCGTTGACCCTGGCCCGCCGGCCCGGGATGTCGACCTCCAGCGGCCCCACGACGATGGTCTCCGAGGAGAACGTCGCCGTCGCACCGCGCCGCCGCAGCAGCGCCTTGACCCGCGCGACCAGTTCGGTGAGCTGAAAGGGCTTGACCAGGTAGTCGTCGGCGCCCGCTTCGAGGCCGGCCACCCGGTCGTCGACCGAACTGCGTGCCGACAGCACGCACACCGGCACGTCGTTGTCCATGGCGCGCAGCGCGGTGACGACGCTGACGCCGTCCAGGACCGGCATGTTGATGTCGAGCACGATGGCGTCGGGCCGGGTCTCGGTGGCACTGCGCAATGCCTCGGCGCCGTCTACGGCGGTGGACACGTCGAAGCCGGACAGTCGCAGGCCCCGCTCGAGCGAGGCAAGCACGTCGGGATCGTCGTCCACGACGAGCACCCGGGGGGAGGCAACGCTGTCCATACGGTCATCTTGCCCGATGACCGTCGTCCGGCGCGGTAGGCGCGTGACCGCGGAGAACGCGAAATCTAGAATTCATCGCGGCGCGGGGCCGAAACGCCCCGGGCGCTGCTAGCTTCGACATTCGTGCAGCCGAATCGTCCCCAATTGATCGTTGAACCGGATGACGGCCTGGAGCCGGTCCTTCAATTCATCGCTTCCGCGCAGGAGTCCCTGCTCGTCAAGCAGTTCACGTTCACCGACGAGAGCCTGATCGAGGCCGTCATCGGGCGCAAGCAGGCGGGCGTCGACGTGCGGGTCATGCTCAACGCTGCCCGATCGGGTGGCGACCGCGCGAACGACGAAACCTTCGAGCGCTTCCAAGCCGCCGGCATCGACGTGCAGTGGACCAATCCCAAGTTCTACGTCACCCACGAGAAGTCGATGGTCGTCGACGCCAAGATTGCGCTCGTTGCGACGTTCAACATGTGCCTGAAGTACTTCACGGCCACCAGGGACTACGGCGTGATCATCGACGATCCGGTGCAGGTGGCCCAGATCGTCGAGGTCTTCAACGCCGACTGGAACCACGACGACTGGGTGCCGACGATGTACGAGGGCCTGTTGTGGAGCAACTCGAACTCCCGGTTGCACATGGCTCGCTTCATCGACACCGCCACGCGCCGCATCGACGTCCAGCACCCCAAGTTCGTCGATGCGGTGATCACCGACCACCTGGCGGCGGCGATCGGCCGCGGGGTGAAGGTGCACGTGCTGTGCGGCGGCAAGCACGGGATCAGCGAGTGGGACGTGCTCGACACCTTCGCGTCGCTGCGCACGCTGCGCCGGTTCGGCGCGAAGGTGCACAAGCAGAAGAATCTCCGGGTCCACGCCAAACTCCTGATCGTCGACGAGGAACGGGCCCTGGTCGGATCGATGAACATCGACCGCAGTGCCTTCGACCTGCGGCGCGAACTCGGCATCACGGTCACCGAACCGGCGGTCGTCGCCCGGCTGAAAGAGGTGTTCGAGTCCGACTGGGCGTCGTCGCACAACTACGAGCCGCCCGATCCGCTCGATGCGAGCACGCATCAGGAGGACGACTTTCCGCACGATCCCGAACTCATGCATGAGTGAGGGGGAGCTCGCCCCGGTCGCAAATTCGGAGCGGGTCTCCCTGTTGGAGCTTGCGTGGACGTTCAATCACATCGCGCTGGCCTCGTTCGGCGGTGGGCTGTCCGCGTGGTCGCGGGAAGTGATCGTCGTCGAGAAGAAGTGGATGGGCGAGGCCGAATTCCTGTCGGCCATGACCATGTGCCGGATCCTGCCCGGGGCCAACCAGGTCAACATGGCCGTCTTCACCGGGACCAAGATGCGGGCCGTTCCCGGCGCGGTCGCGGCCGTCGTCGGGCTGTGCTTCATGCCGATGGTGTTCGTGCTGGTGATGTCGTTCCTGTACTTCCGGTTCAAGGAGGTGCCCGCGGTCAAGGGCATCCTGCACGGCGCGTCCTCGGCCGCCGTCGCGTTGACGTTGGCCATGGTCGTCAAGACCGGGCAGAAGTGTCTGACCGGGCTGATTCCGGTGGCACTGTTCGGGGCGGCGTTCGTGCTCAACGGGCTGGTGCGCTTGCCGCTACTGCTCACCTTGGCCATCGTCGCGCCGCTGAGCCTGATCTGGGCATGGCCGCGCAAGCGTGACGAAGCCGGCTCAGCGGCGCAGGCATGAGCACCTATCTGCAGCTGATCGCCATGTTCGGCGTGCTGTCGCTGCTGTCGATCGGCGGCGGCAACACCGTGCTGCCCGACATGCACCTGCAGGCGGTCCGCCAGCATCACTGGCTGTCCGACAACCAGTTCGCCGACGTCTTCTCGATATCTCAGACCGCGCCGGGGCCGAGCATCCTGATCGTCACGATGATCGGTTACTCCGCGGGGTTGCACGTCGGCGGCGTTCCGGGCGCCATCCTCGGCGGAGTGATCGCCACCGTCGCGATGGTGCTCCCGGCTGCGTCGCTGGTCTACGCCATCACGTTGTTCTGGCAGAGGGCCGAGCAGTCCAACTGGCGCATCGCCGTCGAGAAGGGTTTCGCCCCGCTGACCGTCGGCCTGATCCTGGCCTCGTCGCTGGTGATGAGCCGCGCCGCCGATCACGATTGGCGGGCGTATTCGCTGACGGCGATATGCACGCTGATCTTCGTGCGGACCAAGCTCAACCCGCTGATCGTGGTGGCCGCCGCCGGGGTCATCGGCTACTTCGGCATCGTCTAACCGCGACTCGTGGAGTCTTTTCGGCGCTGAGCGCCGGTTTTGCTGCACGCGTCGCCGCCGGGGAAGCGATTGACCTCAACTCTTGTTGAGGTTCTACGGTGATCAAATGAGTTTCGAGACAGTGGCGCGACAGTCGCTATACCGGCAGACGCGCGCGACGGGCGGTGATTTGCGCGCGCTGGCCAACCGGGCCCTGCTGACGCGGATCTGGCGGTTTGCCGCACGCCATCATCGCAGGCTCGGCGGATTCGTGGCGATTAGCACCGTGGGAGCGCTGTTGGCGGTGGCGACACCCCTGATGGCGGGCCGGGTGGTCGACGCCATCGTCCACGGCGGCGCACCGAGCACCGTGGTGTCGATCGCCTCGGTCATCGCGGTCGTGGCGCTGGCCGAGGCCGGTGTCTGACTGCTCACCCGTTGGCTGTCGTCGACCATCGGCGAGGGACTGATCCTCGATCTGCGCAGCGCGGTGTTCGACCACGTCCAACGGATGCCCATCGCGTTCTTCACCAGAACCCGCACCGGCGCCCTGGTCAGCCGCTTGGGCAACGACGTCATCGGCGCTCAACGGGCCTTCACCGACACGCTGTCCGGGGTGGTTTCGAATCTGGTGACGCTGACGTTGACGTTCGCGGTGATGGTCAGCATCTCCTGGCAGATCACGGCGCTGGCCCTGCTGCTGATGCCGCTGTTCCTGCTGCCCGCGCGCCGCATCGGCCGCGCGATGGCGACGTTGAGTCGGGAGAGCGCCCGCTACAACGCGACCATGCAAACCCAGATGACGGAACGGTTTTCGGCGCCGGGCGCCACCTTGGTGAAGCTGTTCGGGAATCCGGCCAGCGAGTCCGAGGAGTTCGCGGCCCGCGCCCGCCGCGTGCGCGACGTCGGGGTGCGCTCGTCTATGCTGCAGTCGACGTTCATGAACTCGTTGACGTTGATGTCGGCGCTTGCGCTGGCCCTGGTGTACGGGCTCGGTGGGGTGCTGGCCATCGGCGGTCACCTGCAGGCCGGTGCGATCGTGTCGCTGGCCCTGCTGTTGACGCGGCTGTACGCCCCGTTGACGGCGCTGGCCAACGCCCGGGTCGAAATCGCCAGTGCGCTGGTGAGTTTCGAGCGGGTCTTCGAGGTACTGGATCTGGTTCCGCTGATTCGGGAGCGGCCCGACGCGGTAGCGGTCCCGGACGGCCCTGTCGCGGTCCAGTTCGACGCCGTGCGCTTCTCCTACCCGTCGGCGGACAAGGTCTCGCTGGCCTCGCTCGAAGAGGTGGCGGTGCTCGACGAGCGCGGCGGAGCCGAAGTGTTGCATGGCATTTCGTTCACCGCGCGGCCCGGTCAGATGGTCGCCCTGGTCGGCTCGTCGGGAGCGGGCAAGTCGACCATCGCGTCGTTGTTGGCCCGGTTGTACGACGTCGAATCGGGCAGTGTGCGCTTGGCGGGGGTCGACGTGCGGGAGCTGTCGTTCCAGTCGCTGCGCGACACCGTCGGCGTGGTGACGCAGGACGGACACCTGTTCCACGAATCGATTCGGGCCAACCTCACCTTGGCTGCTCCCGACGCCACCGACGACGAACTGTGGGCCGCGTTGCGGCGGGCCCGCCTCGACGACGTGGTGGCCGACATGGCCGACGGGTTGGACACCATCGTCGGTGAGCGGGGCTACCGGTTGTCCGGCGGCCAGCGTCAGCGGTTGACCATTGCCCGGCTGCTGCTCGGCCGCTCGCGGGTCGTGGTGCTCGACGAGGCCACCGCGGCGCTGGACTCCGAATCGGAGGCGGCCGTGCAGCAGGCGCTCGCCGAGGCCTTGGCGGGGCGCACGTCGATCGTCATCGCGCACCGGCTGTCCACCGTCCGTGCGGCCGATCTGATCCTGGTCGTCGAGGACGGTCACATCGTCGAACGCGGTACTCACCGTCAATTACTGGCCCGCGGCGGCCGGTACGCCGAGCTTTACGAGACGCAGTTCCGCGAGCCGCAGGCCGCTGCCTGACGGGAGGTTATTCGGTTGCCCTCCGTGGGAACCTTGGAACTGGGGATGTCGGGGGATGTCACAGCGGTGGGATAGACAAGAACCAATGGGACCGATGGGTGCGAATGGGGGTGATGTGATGCGTGCGCAGCACCGGGGCCTCCAGTCGGAGCCCGCCATTGCGCCGCCGCCGCGCCGCATCAGGTCGTCGTCGGACATCCTTCGGCTGCTGCCCTATCTGAAGCCCTACCGGGTGCGGTGGATGGGGATGCTGGTCGCCGCGCTGCTCAGCCTGGTCGCGACCGTGACCATCCCGTTGATGACCAAGGCCGTCATCGACGGTCCGGTCCGCCATCAGGATCCGCAGCGGCTGTGGGTACTCGGCGTGGCCGCCACCGCCATCCTGTGCTCCGAGGCCGTGCTGTGGTTCATCCGCCGCTGGCTGGTGGCCCGCGCCACCATGGGCGTCGAGGCCGACCTCCGCAAGGACCTCTACGCGCGGCTGCAGTTGTTGCCGATGTCGTTCCACGGCAAGTGGCAGTCCGGGCAGCTGTTGTCGCGGGTGATGAACGACCTGAGCACCATTCGTCAGTTCCTGTCCTTCGGATTGCTGTTCTTGATGCTCAACGTCATCCAGATCGTCGTGGTGACGGGCCTGTTGCTGGCGATGTACTGGCCGCTCGGGGTCGTGGTGGTGGTGTCGATCGTGCCGATCACGGTCACGGTGCTGCACTTCCAGCGGCAGTTCACCGCGCTGTCCCGTGCCGCTCAGGACCAGTCCGGCAACGTCGCCACCCACGTCGAGGAGCAGGCGCTCGGGTTGCGGGTGGTCAAGGCCTTCGGCCGGGAGGAGTACGCCTACCAACGGTTCGACGAGCGCGCTACCGAGCTCTTCGAGACCGAGGTCCGCAAGGTCGGGGTTTCGGCGAAGTTCTGGACCCTGCTCGAGGTCATCCCCAACGTCACGCTGATCATCGTGCTCGGCGTGGGCGCCTACGCCGCAGGCACCGGGCTGGTCACGATGGGCACCCTCGTTGCGTTCATCACCATGATGCTGTCGTTGGTGTGGCCGATCGCCTCGCTCGGCTACCTGCTGTCGATGACCCAGGAGTCGATGACGGCGGCCAACCGCGTCGCCGAGATCTTCGATGCCCCGCGCGAACTCACCGACGGCCCGCTGGATCGGGCGCCCCGCGGCGGCCGGCTGGAACTGGTCGACGTGGGTTTCCGCTTTCCCGATTCCGAACACTGGGTGCTCCGGCACGTCAACGTCACCGTCGCGCCCGGTGAGACGCTGGCTCTGGTCGGCGCGACCGGGTCCGGCAAGTCGGTGTTGGTGGCGCTGCTGTCGCGGCTCTACGACGTGACCGAGGGGGCCGTCCTGATCGACGGCGTCGACATCCGCGAGTTGTCGCTGCCAGCGCTCCGAAGCGCCGTCGCGACGGCCTTCGAGGACCCGACGCTGTTCTCGATGTCGGTGGCCGAGAACCTTCGCCTCGGCCGGCCGGACGCCACCGAGGAGCAACTGGCCCAGGCCATCGAGATCGCCTCCGCCGGCTTCGTCTACGACCTACCCTTCGGCCTGGACACCCGCATCGGCGAACAGGGCATGAGCCTGTCCGGCGGTCAGCGGCAACGGCTTTCGTTGGCCCGCGCGCTCTTGGCGGCGCCGTCGATACTGGTCCTCGACGACACGCTGTCGGCGCTGGACGTACACACCGAGGCCAGGGTCACCGCGGCGTTGCGCCGCGTGCTGGGGTCCGTCACCGGCGTGGTCGTGGCGAACCGGGCCTCGACGGTGTTGCTCGCCGACCGGGTGGCCCTGCTCGGCTCGAACGATTCCGCAGGGGCCACCATCATGCGTATCGGTACCCATGCCGAATTGCTTTCCGAGACACCGGAGTACCGCTACCTGCTGGCCGCCGACGAAGACCTCGACGACGGCTCCGAGCGCAGCTGCGGCTGGCAGCAGGATCAGGACCGCAGTCGGCTCGACCACCTGTACGCCGAGCGGGAAGCGACCGATCAGGCCTGCGACGACAAGGCCGGCGAGCAGAACTTCGTCACCGCCAAGGAGCGCCCGTGAGTACGACGGATTGGCGTGGCCGCGCCGTCGCGAACGACGAGGACGAGCTGCCCATCGACGAGTCGGTCTCGCGACGCCGCGAGGCCCGCGCGCTGCTGGCTTCGTTGTTGCGGCCGTATGCCGTCACCGTAGCGCTGCTGTCGATCGTCATCGTCACCGAGAACGTCGCCCGGCTGTCGGTGCCGCTGCTGGTGCAGCGTGGCATCGACCACGGCATTCCACCGATCCTGGCGGGCGGCTCGGCCCGCGAACTGATGCTGATCGTCGGGGCGCTGTGTGGCGTGGTGCTGGTGCAGGCGACCAGCCGGACGTACTTCCTGCGCCGGTCCGGGCGGATTGGCCAGGAGGTGCTGCTGGACTTGCGCCGCAGGATCTTTCGGCACTTTCAGCGCCTCGACGTCGCGTTCCACGAGCGATACACGTCCGGTCGGGTGGTCGCGCGGTCGACCAACGACGTCGAGGCCATCCAGGACATGCTGGAGACCGGATTCGACGGGCTGATCACCGCGGTGCTGACGCTGGGCGGGACGGCCGTGCTGTTGGTCGTGCTCGACGTGCGGCTGGGCCTGACGTGCCTGGGCGCGTTCCCCATCCTGGTGGCGCTGGTGTGGTGGTTCCGGACCGAATCGGCGAAGACCTACAAGGAGGTCCGCGAGCAGGCGGCGCTGGTGATCGTCCAGTTCGTCGAGACGATGACCGGTATCAAGGCCGTGCAGGCCTACCGGCGGGAGCCGCGCAACCAGGAAATCTTCGAAGACGTCGCCGATCGGTACAAGAACATCAACGAGCGGTCCTTCAAGCTGTTGGCGGTGTTCATGCCTGGCGTACGGCTGGTCGGTAACATCACCACCGGACTGGTGCTGATCTACGGCGGCTACCTCGTCCTGCGAGGCGAACTGACCTTGGGCACGCTGACGGCGTTCCTGCTGTATCTGCGCATCTTCTTCGAGCCGATGCAGGAGATCTCGCAGTTCTTCAACACCTTCCAGTCCGCCGCGGCTGCCCTGGAGAAGATTGCCGGGGTGCTGGCCGAGGTCCCGGGCATCCGGGATCCCGCACATCCGGTGAATCTGCCAGAAGTCAAGGGGGACATCGGCTTTCACGAGGTGAAGTTCTCCTACGCGCCTGGCCGTCCGGTGCTGCCCGAACTGGACCTCGAGATTCCGGCTGGCCAGACCGTCGCGCTGGTGGGTACCACCGGCGCTGGCAAGACCACCATCGCCAAGCTGATCGCCCGGTTCTACGACCCCGGTTCCGGAGCGGTCACCCTGGACGGGGTGGACCTGCGCGACCTGACGCAGGCCGAGCTTCGCCGTCACGTCGTGATGGTCACGCAGGAGAACTTCATGTTCGAGGGGACGGTCGCGGACAACATCCGATTCGGCCGACCCGATGCCACCGACGACGAGGTGCGGGCCGCGGCCAGCGCCGTGGGCGCCGACCGCTTCATCGCCACGCTGGCCGACGGCTACGACACCGACGTGGCCAAACGGGGCGGCCGGCTGTCGGCGGGGCAGCGCCAGTTGATTGCCTTCGCGCGCGCGTTCCTCGCCGACCCCGCCGTGCTGATCCTCGACGAGGCGACGTCGTCGTTGGACATCCCCAGTGAGCGCATGGTGCAGCGGGCGCTCGCCTCGGTGCTGGCCCACCGCACCGCGGTGGTCATCGCGCACCGGCTGTCGACGGTCCAGATCGCCGACCGCGTATTGGTGCTCGACGGCGGCCGGATCGTCGAGGACGGCCCACCCGCCGAGTTGATCCATGGCGACGGCAGATATGCGGCGCTGCACCGCGCCTGGGCGGAATCGCTGGCCTGACGACGCTGGGCGGTTAGCGTTGGGCCAGTAGCAGTTCGAGCTTCTCGTTGGCCGCCCGCAGCCGCGGCGCCGCCATCGCCGCGCCGCTGGCCGCCGCCGCGTCGTCGGTCTGCATGTGGCTCACCGCATTCAGCCGGGCGCGGTTGAGCCAGTGCATCAGGTCGGGGTCGTCGAACCAGCGAAGCTGATTGTGGTTGAACGCGATCGACATGGTGACCCAGTCCAGCGGGACCGTCGGGTGGGGGACCGGCCGACAGTAGTCGTTTCTGACGTCGTCGCCGACGTCCATCGCCTCGACGTGGGCGACGACGGCCGCGCTGAAGGCGGGCTGGCAGGTGCGCACCGACTGCAGCGTGATCGTGCCCGGCGCGAACACCGGCGTGGGCTCGCGTTGCCCGATGCCGTCGCCGGTGCAGTCGACGTACAGGGTGTCCGGTTTGGTATCCAGCGTCCCGCCGTCGAGCACGACGCGGCCGGGTTCGATCGATTGGACGTGTCCCATCCGGACGACGTTGGAGATGTCGCGCAGCTTCGCGAGCTCGATCTGCGACAGGATCGCGCACCGGTACATCGTCGGCTCGACGGACTGGTCGATGCGCACGAGGCAGCCCAACGCCTCCAGCTGCAGGTAGAGGTCGTCGATGGACGTGGCCTTCTTGATGGCCCGCATCTGTGCCGAGAAGTCGGCCAGCACGCGGCGGGCGAATTGTGCGCCGGGCTGCACGGCGGCGCGGTCCAGCACCCAGGATTCGCGGGGCTTGATCCAGGTGATCCGCTCCGGCGCGATGCCGTGCCGCATCAGCCACGCGCAGGTATCCATCGAGGTCTTGCCCGCTCCGACGATGACGTACTCGTCGTGAACGGGCTGCCTGGGTAGGCCGTTGGGCGGAATGCAGGTGACGCCGTCGGCGACGTCGTAGGGCGGCGGTCGCATCGAAGCCACCACGATGCTCAGGTAGGTCGCGTCGACGATGCGGCGGCGGGCCTGCACGCGGTACTCGTCGCCGCCGAGGGTGTGGAATCGGCCGTCGTCGGTGTACTCACTCATCGGGAAGTACGACACCCGACCGCTGGGCAGCAGGTGCTGCCGCATGACGGTGTCGTAGTAGGAGACGACCTCGCTACCGCCGGCCAGTTCGTAGAAGCCCTGGTTCCAGCCGCCGGCGTCGATGGAGTCACTGCCCAGCCGGCGCGAGTTCACGCCGTAGTAGGCCGACGGTTGGTGCAGCCGGACGAACGGGTAGGCGCTCAGCCAGTGCCCGCCGGGCTGGTCGTTGCGGTCGACGAGAGCTACCGTCGCGTCGGTCTCGGTGATCAACGTGTCGACGAAGGCCATGCCCATCGCGCCGGCCCCGACCACCAGATAATCGGCTTCGATCGTCTGCATTCGTCCCAGCTTGCCAGCCCGTCGGTGGCGCCTGCAGCCGCCACCGACGGGATCGGGGTACGGCCGGGTTCGGGTCGGCCAGGGCGCGGGTGGGCCGGGCGGCGGTAGCTGGGGTGCCGGTCGGGTCGTCGAGCGAGCACCCTTGGGGCGCCCCGCTATTGACGAATGCGAAACGCCGAGCTCAAAGTGAGGGGCTGGCCGAACGGTCCGCGGAGAAAGGCAGAGCGATGGCGACACTTGCCGGCGTACTCGACACGACGGCGCGGCGAGCTCCAGAACGCCCCGCGGTGGTATTCGGCCCACGCGCCCTCGACTACCGAGAGCTGGACGCGGCCGTCAACCGCAGTGCGCACGCGCTCTCCGCGGCTGGGCTGCGCAAAGGCGATCGGATGCTGTTGATGTCGGCCAACAGTGCAGATTTCGTCATCGCGTTGTATGCGGCGTGGCGGCTGGGTGCGATCGTCATCCCCGTCAACCCCGCCTCGGCCGCCGCCGAACTGCAGTACCTGCTCGACGATGCCCAACCGGCGTTGGTGTTGTTCGGTCCAGCGGCCCTGTCCGCCGTCGCAGCGTGCACTCATGAGCCGCCATTCGCCATGGCCGCACCCCCGATCGCGCTCGAGCCCGTCGAGGGTTACGCCGACCTGCCCGGGCTGGCGAGTTCATGCCCGGCGTCGGCCCCCGACGTCGAGGTCGTGGAAGCCGACGATGTCGCCATCCTCTACACCTCCGGCACCACCGGGCGCCCGAAGGGCGCGTTGTTCGATCAGCACCGGCTGCTGTGGGTCGGGCTCGGCGCCGCGCTCGTCATGGGCATGCGCGACGGTGACCGCATCTTGCACGCCGCACCGATGTACCACGCCGCCGACCTTGCGATGCTCGTCGTCGGTGGCACGCAAGTGGGCGCTACCCACGTCATCTTGCCGACGTTCACCCCGCACGCGGCGTTGGACGCGATCGAGCAGCAGGAAGTCAACGTGTTCTTCGGCGTGCCGACGATGTATCAACTGATGCTGCGTGACCCCACGCTCGCCGACCGCAACCTTTCGTCGTGGCGGGTCGGCGTGTTCGGCGCGGCCCCGATGCCCGCCTCGGCCGTCGAGGCGGCGCTGAACGCGTTGCCCGGCCTGGAATTGATTCAGGCCTGCGGGCAAACCGAAGGAGGGCCCGGCGGCATCTATTCCAGTGCCGCCGACGTTCGCGCTCGCCCCGATGCCAGCGGCCGGCGCGCCATGCCCAACACCGAGGCGCGCGTGGTCTCCCCAGCCGGCGATGACGTCGAGCCCGGCGTTGCCGGCGAGTTGCTCCTGCGCGGGGAAACGGTCATGAAGGGGTACTGGCGGAAGCCCGCGGAAACCGCGGAGGCCATCCGCGACGGCTGGCTGCACACCGGCGACGTCGCCACCGTCGACGCGGACGGCTACATCACCCTGGTCGACCGCAAGAAGGACGTGATCATCTCCGGTGGCCGCAACATCTATTCCGTGGAAGTCGAGAACGCGCTGGCGGCGCATCCCGCGGTCGCCGAAATCGCCGTCATCTCCCGCCCCCACCCCGACTACGGCGAAACCGTGGTGGCGGTCGTCGATCCGCGGCCCGAGCACACGGTGACGCTGGAACAGCTGCGCGTCTTCGGAGCGGACCTCATCAGCGGCTACAAGCTCCCGCGTGAACTCGTTCTGCGCAAGATTCCGCGCAGTCCGTCGGGGAAGGTACTCAAGCACGTGCTGCGCGCCGACCTGGCCACCACGTCGGCGTCGGCCTGACGATGTGACGACGCCGCGGGGCTAGCTCGTCGGCGGGGTGAACTGGGTGAGCCCGAACTCCGCGCCTTCCGGATCGCGTACGGTCGCCGTCTTCGTCCACTCGGTGTCGGCGGTGCTCACGACGGTGCCCCCGAGGTCTTCTGCCGTCGCCGCGGAGGCGTCGCGGTCGGTGACGGTGAAGCTGACCTGCCAGGCCTGGGCGTGTCCCTCCGGGACCAGGTGCATCCACGCCACGGCGTCTTCGTATCCGGGCGGAGCCATGACCTCGCGCTGAAGCTCCCGGATCTGGGGGTTCACCGTGGCGGCGAGGTGGTCGCCGTAGCCGGGTCGGCGGACCATGGTGGCGAACCCGACGTCGTCGAGCTCCCACCCGAACAACGTTGCATAGAACGTGACGGCGGCGTGCGGGTCCGAGGTGAGCAGATCGCTGAAATTCCACGTCCCCGGCTCGTTGACGCGTTGCGCGCCGAGCCGCTTGCGCGCCTGCCACAGGCGGAACTGGGCACCGCGCGGGTCGACGCACACCGCCAGCCGCCCGCCCGACCCGGCATCGACGGGCGCCAGGTTCACGGTGCCGCCAGCCGCCTCGACGGCCTTGGCCGTGGCGTCGACATCGTCGACGGCGATGTAGGTGTGCCAAGCGGGGACCTCGTCGGCCGAGTCTGCTGACCCGATCGCGGCGACGTCCTCACCCCCGAGGGTGGCGATCAGATAGTGACCGGGAGCTTCGGCCGGTACCGCATCGGTGAACGTCCAGTCGAACAGGCCTGCGTAGAAGCGCTTGGCCTGGTCGAGGTCGTGGGCGATGGTGTCTACCCAGCTGGGCACGCCTGACGGGTAAGTCCTTGGTTCGGTCATGGGTTCAGCATTCCCCTGGGCACCGACAGGTGAAACCGGTCAGCGGTAGACCAGGCCCGCCAGCCGGGAGGCGAGCGCCTGGGTCGCTGCGGGCAGGTGGCCGAGGACACCGAGCATCGCGTTGCGCAGCGGGCGAACCGGACGGGGCAGGGTGGCCAGCGTGGTCAGCCGGTCGGTCAACGCGACGACCTGTTGCGCGATCGGGCGTCGGGCCGCGCTATATCCGTCGAGCAGCGTGTCGGAGGCGCCGGC
>JAHFVB010000017.1:0-8310 GCA_023264755.1 Mycobacterium sp.
AGGCGCCCGTCTTCTCGTCGTAGGGAGCGGTCGGTGGGCTCGCGGCCCGCGAGGTAGGGCCATCAAGGGGTCCAGGAATGGGGTCCCGCTCGGGGGTCGACGCAGCGGGATCTGGTGGGGGCTGCGGAGGTGGTGTCACTGCTGGTTGTTGGCCGTACGGCGGCAGTGTCTGGTCTGGAGGGGCCTGAAACGGCAACGGCGGGGGCGGCGGGCCGGGCGTGTTTGGGGGAACTTGTAACGGGTAAGGCGGAGTGAGCGCTGGACCGGGTCCCGGTGGGACTCCCGGCGGCAGCGCCACCACCGGTGCGCCGGGATCGTAGTCGGCTTCCGGCGGAAGATGGGGATATTTGTTTTGCGGCAGCGTCATTCGCGGATCAGTAATGGGTGTGCCGTAGGGCACGGTGGGTCCGCGCCATGGATTGCTGCCCAGTGGGACGTAGCCCTGCGGGTCGCGGCACAGTTGCACGGTGGGCGCGCGTTTCCCGGGATACTCCATACAGGGATAGTTGCGAGCGCCCCGCACGACGGTCGCATCGTTTTGGGCCACCTTGCAGTACATGCCGGGTGGCACTTCGCGCAGTGTCTCGTCGGCGGGACTGCGAATCAGTGGCGGAGGGAGATAGCCGACCGAGCACGGCGGTGGATCACCCAGGTTGAGTTTGAAATCGGTCTTTGCACCCTCATCGAGGGGCTCCTGGTTGGCGACGGTCGTGAGCGCCGCGGTGAGCGCAGGGAAGATGACTAGCGCTTGCTCGATCGACTTGTGGTAGATGACGCCGATGCGCCCGAAATTGGCCAGGTTGGCCGCGAGCATCGGGAAGGACGGACGGATGCCAGCGAAAGTGGTGCTGGCTTGATCGGCGGCCCCAGGCGCGGTCTGCAACACGTTGCGCAGGGGAAGGTCGGCGCCGCGGACTTCTCCAGTGAATCGGGCCAAACCATCGGCGAGCCGCTTGATGTCGTCGCCGCTACGGATTTGGGCGTCCAAGAACGGCCCGGCCTGGTCGATCAGCGCAGTAGCTTCCGGGGCGTGGGAGTTGGCCTCGTCGACGAGCAGTCGCGAGGACTCGATCAGGCGAGCCAAGTCTGGACCCGAACCGTCGAACGCCTTGAAGGTTTCGCGTAGCAGGTCTCGTAGCCGACTGTTGCTCAGTGAGTCGACGAGCTTCTCGGCCTCTTTCAGCATGCCAGCGACATCCTGGCTCAATGCGGTGCGATCTCGGGCAATGCGTGAACCATCGTGCAGTGGCGGTGTTTGCGCATCACCGGTAGGGGTGAGTTCGACATACTGTTCGCCGATTGCGGATGCGCTCTTGACCGTCGCGGTCACGCTTTCTGGCACCATGGTGTCGCTGTCGAGCCGCAGTGTCGCGTTCACGCCGCCGCCGTGAGCTAGCTCGACTGCGATGACTCGGCCAATGGTGGTGCCGCGGTAGGTCACGTTGGCGTTCTGATACAGCCCTCCGGTGGCGGCGAAGTTCGCCGTCACCTGGTAGCTGCCGATGCCGAGTGCTTCGGGGACCTTGAGATAGAACAGCGAGATCGACGTCACCGAGATCACGGTGAGCACACCGAAGATTGTGAGTTGCCAGCGCACCAGACGGGTCAGCATCAGCCGGGCGTTCCAGCATGGGCGGGGACCTGGAACGGGTCGGCGGCTTGGCCGGATAGGTTGGCCATCGCACCGGTCAGGAAGTCGGGTGGGTTCACGACCTCGTTGAGGTGTTTCATGTTCGGATCCAACCTTGACGTGGTGAACAACGACTCACCGAGCCGGCGCATGGTGAGGTCGATCGTCACGAAGGCATTGAGGAAGTCTCCTCGCACAGCTTGTTTGAGGTAAGTGCCCGGTAACGGATAGGTCGGGAGATAGGGCAGCGAGTCCACCAGATCGTCGGCGCTGTCGGCGAAAGCCTTCACCACCGGATAGGCCTCCTTGAGGTCTTCGGTGAGGTCCGTCTTGGTCTGTGACAGCACCCGTGAAGCGACCTCCGAAAGGCGCTTCAGCGCGGCGAACGCCTCGACTACGTGGTCGGCGTTGTCGTTGAGCACGTGCAACGCCCCCGGGAGGGCATCGAGGGCGCGGCCGAGTTCGTGGTTGCCCTGGGCCAGCGTGCCCGCCACGCGGTTGAGTCCCTCGGCCGCGGCGATGATGTCATTGGTCTGCCCATCGACGGATGCCGTGAGTTCGGCCAGACGCGGGATGAGCCCAGCGAACTGGCCCGCGCGTCCGACGACGGCAGCGTACAGCTCATCGGTGATGTCCTGAAGTGCCCCGAGGTTGCCCTTGCTGACGACGATGCCCAGCGACGAGAGCACCTCCTCGGTGGTGGGGTAATTGGCCGCTTGGTCGATCGGTAGTGTTGCCCCACTCGTGAGGTGGCCGACGGCTGGCGTGGTGTCTGGGGCAGCGAGTTCGATGTGTTGGGATCCCAGCAGTGAGGTTTGCGCTACCCGGACCACGGTGTTGGCCGGCAGGTTCACCTGCGACGCCAACGAGAGCTTCACCGCGGCGTAGAAACTGCCGTCGCTGCGCTGCATCGCCTCCACTCCGGACACGCTGCCTACGGTGACGTCGTCGACTTTGACTGGGGAGTTCTGGGGCAGGCTCGATACGTTGGGCAGTTCGACGGTGATGACGAAAGAGCCGCGACCGTGACCGACGGTGCCGGGCATGTCCAGGGAGTTCATCCCCGTGAACTGGCACCCGGCGATGAGTAGGGGCATCGCGGCGAGTGCGGGTGAAAGGCGTTTGACGGCATTGGATTTCATCGACCACCTCCGGTCGGGGCGGCGGGGCCCGTGGCTTTTTCGGCGGGCAGCGGCGGTGAACTCGTGGACGGCTGGTCGGGCAATCCCCCGGTGGCCGAGGGCGCCGCATTCGCTGTTGGTGCGGGTGGGAGTAGCAGGTTGGTCAAGTCGCCGTCTTCCGGGGCGGTGGGAGGGGTTACCCCGGGCAGTGGAAGCCACTGCAGTTGGGACACTGGGGTTTTGGATTTGGCCTCGGTTTCGGGTGTGTCGTAGATGATTTGGCCCTTGTAGGCGGTGATGCTGGTGATCGGTCGCAACAGGATGGGTGGGTAGTTCGCGGTGAGGCGCTTGAGCACCGGCGCCATGCGTTGTCGGCAGATCTCGGCGCGCTTGTAGTAGTCGGGTGTGGCGCCGGTTTCGACTGATCCGCAGATGAGCTGTACGGGGTTGGCGAACGACGGGATGGTCAGAATGCCAGCGACCGACCCTTGAGCTGGGTTGTAGATGTTGTAGAAGTTTTGAAGGCCGTGGGGCGCGACGTGCAGGATCTGCTCGAGGTCCTCGCCGTGGTCGTTGAGCAGTTTGGTGAAGTCGGTGAGTTTGTCGATCTGTCCGATGAGTGCCTGGTTGTTGTCCTTGAGGAATCCGCGTATGTCGACCAGGGCGGTGTTGAGGGTGTCGAGCGAGGCGTCGAGGTCGGTCGAACTGTCGGCGAGCACCTGCGACACCGAGGCGACGTGGCTGGAGAAGGCCACGATTTCGTCGTTGCTGTTGGACAGTGCGTCGACCAGCGTGTGTAGATTCTTCACCGTTCCCAGCAGATCGGTGCGTGAATCACCGAGCCGGCCTGCGGTCTGAGATAGTTCTCGAACCGCTTGGCGAAACGATTCGCCCTTCCCGTCGAAGGTGTCGGCAGCTTGGTTGACGAACGTCGTGAGCGGGCCCTGTAGGGACCCTGATTGCGGTCCCAATTGCGCGCTCAGTTGTGTCAGCTGGGCCTTGACGTCGTCCCACTCCACGGGAATGGCGGTGCGGTCGATGCCGATCACGGTGCCGCCGGCCATGGCCGCACCCTCGGCGTAGACCGGTGTCAGCTCGATGAACCGGGCGGAGACGAGGTTGGGGGCGACGAGCAATGCTTGGGCATCGGCGGGAATTCGCACGCTACCCCCCACGGTCAGCTTCACCGCGGTGTGTTCCGGGGACGGCTCGACGGAGGTCACGGTGCCCACCGGTACCCCCGCCACCTTCACCTCGTCGCCGGGATACAGCCCGATCGCAGAGGAGAAGTACGCCTCGATCTGCAGCGGGTGCGGCCGCGGCCAGACGAGCTGGGCGCCCGCGCCGATCATCAGGATCAGGGCGGCGAGCACGGCCCGGCGCATCCTGCTCCGCCGCGACTTGTTCGCGGTGGCGTTCACGGTGACCGCGGCCTGATGATGGCTCGGTCGACGATGAACCCCCGCAGGAAGTCGGCCAGGCTGTCGGGCAGCTTGCCGGGCTGGAAGTAGGCGTCGAGCGCCATCCCGGTGATCTGTGGAGGCGGTACGCCGTAGACGTTGGCGCTGAAGCCGGGTCCGGAACCTACGACCTCGCCCAGCTGGGAGGCGAAGGACGGAAGTCGGCGTAGCGATTCGTCGAGCTGGGCGCGACGGGTTTCGAGGTTGTCGAGTACCACGTTCAACTTGGTTAGCGCGGGGCCGAACTCCGTGCGGTTGTCGGCGACGAAACCCGAGATTTGCCGGGCCAGGTCGTCGACTCCGCTGATCAGGATCTCCAACGACTGGCGCCGCTCCGACAGAGCTGCGAACAGTTGGTTGCCTTCGGTGATGAGCTGGTTCAGTTGCTGCGATCGGTGGGCGAGCAAGTCCGAGACCGTCTTTGCGCGGGCGAGTAACTGCTGAATCTGCTCGTCGCGGGAATTGATGCTGCGCGACAAAGCCGTTACGCCGTCGAGTGCGCCACGCAGCTGTGGAGTGGCCTGCCGCATGGCATCG
Organism: Mycobacterium sp.; assembly: GCA_023264755.1. GTDB lineage: Bacteria > Actinomycetota > Actinomycetes > Mycobacteriales > Mycobacteriaceae > Mycobacterium. Next base: position 4,749 of record JAHFVB010000017.1, read on the forward strand.
GTCAATACGCCCAGCGCCTCGGTCAACCTTGGCTTGTCGAGATCGCCGACGTTGCGTCCCAAATCTTGCAACGCGGTGCTCAGCGAGTACGGAGTGGTTGTGCGCCGCAACGGGATTGATGTCACTGATCCCGACCCCGCGGGAGCGACCTCGAGTGCCTTCTGACCGAGCACGGTGTCGGACTTGATGGCCACCGTGGATTGATTACCTACGCGCAATTCACGATTCATCGTGAAGCCGACCTTGGCGGCTCGGTCGACCAATTCGACCGAGGTGACCTTGCCCACGCTGTAGCCGAATATCTGCACGTCGTTTCCTGCCACGATGCCGGCGGCGTTGGTGAAGTAGGCCTCGTAATGGCGTCCCTTGGGCCAGAACGGCAGTTGGGAATACCCGAACGACACCAGTATCACGCAGGCGGTCAGCACGATGCCGAAGATGCCGGTGCGCAAGGGATCCCGAGCCTCGGCCGAAGAACTAGTTGGTGAAGGCACATCTTCCTCTCGTCGGATCGACGGGGGCGGCAGCGGGGATGAGGATGTCGCTGCCAGCGGGGCCGTTGAGCTTGAACTTGATCGAGCAGAAGAAGATGTTGAAGAACGATCCGTAGGCGCCCAGCGAAGCCAATCGGGCGTAGTTCTCCGGCATGCGGTCCAGTACCGCGTTCACGTCCCCCTTGCGGCCGTCCAACGTGGCCGCGAAGGGGCGCACATTCTCGATCACCCCTTGCAGTGGCCGGCGCGACGAGGTGAGTAGGTCGGTCAAGTCATCTTGTGCCGAGGCCAGCGGGGCTATCGCGCCGGAGATCGGATCGCGGCCCCGATTGAGCGTCGTGATCAGCTTCTGCAGTTCGTCGATGCTGCTGTCCAACTGCGTGCTCTTGGCCTCGACGGTGCCCAGTACGGTGTTGAGATTGGTGATGAGGTCGCCGATGAGTTGATCGCGAGCAGCCAGTGTTTGGGTGAAGGAGCCCGTGCTGGACAGCAGGTCCGTCAATGGTCCGCCATCGCCCTGCAACAGCTCGATGACGGCGTTGCTGACCTCGTTGACCTTGTTGCCGTCGAGGCCCTTGAGGACTGGGCGAAGGCCTCCCAGCAGGGCGTCGAGGTCCAACGCCGGCTGGGTGTTCGACCGGGGGATCGTGGAGCCGACCGGCAGCTTGCGCAGCTCCCCTGGTCCCGCGGTGATCTCCAGATAGCGATTTCCGACCAGATCCTCGTAACGGATGACGGCCCGAGTCGAGGTGTATAGCTGGTATCGCTCATTGACGTCGAAGGTGACGTTGACGTGATCGCCGGCAATCGTGATGTCCTGCACACTGCCAACGGTGACCCCCGCGATGCGCACGTCCTGACCAGTCTTGAGGCGAGACACCGAGGCGAACTCAGCATGGAACTCGTGCCCGGAACCGAAGTGGAACTTGCCGAACGTGACGACCAGCCCTGCGGCGACGAGCATCATGGCCACGGTGAAGGCGGCCACCTTGACTCCGTTGCGGCTCTTGGTCATCAGTAGTCGTCCCGTTCGGCGTATGCGCCGTTGAACAGGAACTGCAGAGTCGAAGGTGCGTCGAACTGCAACTCGGTGTTTGGCTGGTAGGGCACGTAGGCGTTGTCGGTCACCAGGAACGGCGCGTGGTACATCGATCCGCCGATCTGTTTGGACGGCAGATTGGGCAGCCCGCGACAGTTCGGGCCGCCCGAGGCATTGACGATGGGCAGGCTCTCGGGGTAGGTGTACGGCGCGGAGCCGGGGATGAAGCTCACCGATACGAACAGCCCGGGGACGGTGCCGCCGAGGCTGGGTCCGAACCGTTTGTCCAGCGCCGAGATGGCTTTGAATACGCAGCCATACTCGGGTGAATAGTCGGCGAGCACCTTCAGCGGCGCCCGCAGTCTTTGGATGGCCGCTACCAGGTCGGTCTCGGCGGGCGCCATGGTGTCATAGCCATTGTTCGCCACGCCGGCAGCTGCCAAGAGGGTCGCGTTGAGATCATCGCGGGAATCGACGATGGTGTCACTGATGGCCGCTGCGTTGTCGAGGACCTTGACCAGATCTGGACCGGCATCGGCGTAGACGTTGGCGACGTCAGTGATCCGCTGAAGGTCGCCTTGTAAGATCGGAAGCTTCGGATTGACCTGTGTCAGAAGCTTATTGATGCCTGCCAACGTGGCGCCTAGATCGTCGCCGTTATTGCGCAGCCCCGTGCTCACCGCAGTCAGCGTGGCATTGAGTTCAGCGGGATCGATCTTGTGCAGCGTGTTGACCAGCGTCTGGAACAGCGTGTTCACCTCAACCGACACTGAACCCGCCCACAGGTGCGCCCCCGGCGCCAACGACTTGGGTGACGGTGCGTCCGGTGCGATGAACTCGACGGCCTTCGCGCCGAACACCGTATTGCTGGCGATCCGGACGAGGGAGTTCGACGGGATGAAGCCCAGCTGGTCGCTGCGAATGGCAAGGGTGAGCTGCGCGTCGTTGCCGTCGTAGTCCACCGCGCTGACCTTGCCGACTTGAACCCCGAGGTACTTGACCTTTGCGTCGGGTTCCATCAGCAGGCCCGCTCTCGGCGAGGTGATGGTGACGGTGTCAGTAGCGGTGAACGCCGCCGAGTAGGTCAAATAGGTGAGTACCGACACCGCAGCGATCGTGCTGACGAGCGCTGCGCCGGCAAGTCTAACGGCGACCAGGCGGTCAATGCGGAATTCTCTGCCCATCTTCACTTTTCACGTGATTGCGGGGAAGCTTCGGAAACCAGGGATTGATTGGGGGACGGCAGCGCGGGCTGGCCGCGGCCCCCAACCGCGAGACCGAGGCTTGCCGAGTCAGGGCTGGAGGGCGAACAACGGACCGACACGCGGCCTAGCATGGCATACGCCATGTTTTTCCGGCAAGAGCGAACGGGGCAGCGTCGGCTACGCGCCGTGCGCGTTGGGTCGGCGGACCTGTGTGACGCGCTGGAGGCGCGTCCTGCATCCGGCACACCTCCGTGCCCACCGCGGGGCTCAGCTCACAGCAGCGCTGAGCTACCAACGGCGATCCGCCGATCCGGCCTTCGACGGCTAGGTCGCGTCGGCCTCGTGGAGCCGGGTCAGCAGCCCGTTGAGCTGGGCGAGTTCGTCGGGGGACAGGGTTCCAATCGCCCTGGGCGGGCGTAGCAGGATGGCGTCGGCCGTCGCGATGGCGGCGCGCCCGGCGGCGGTCAGCGTGACCAGCTTGCGGCGCTTGTCGTCGGGGTGAGGTCGGCGTTCGACCAGCCCGTGAGCCTCCAGTTTGTCGACGACCAGCGTTGCGTAGGGTGCGTCGACGCCGTTGGCGTCGGCAAGCTGGCGCAACGTCAGGGATCCGTCGCGAAGCTGGAAGAGCATCTTTGCGCGCCCGCCGCCAAGGCGGAATCCGAGGGCCTCGGCGAGTTCGCCGCGGCGGTTGTGTGCCTCGACGAACCGATGCATCAATGCCCAGCTCTGCTGGACTGAATTGGGTTGCTCCGCCTTCGCGTTCACCACGGAACCATGCGGCCGAGGTAGTCGACGTAGTGCAAACCGGGTCGACCCCGAAGGCT
>JAHFVB010000017.1:8320-20404 GCA_023264755.1 Mycobacterium sp.
CTGTCGATGGTCGCGATGACGTGGGGAATGCTGTCATCGACGCCGAGCTTGGCGTCCTCACCACGAGCTCGGTGCGCACCCAGCCGGGGACCATGAGCACCAAGGTCCGACGGTCGCCGTCGTGTCGGGCCGCGTAGCTGCGCATGAACGTGTTCAAGGCGGCCTTGCTGCCGCGGTAGACCTCGTGACCGCCGCGTTCGTTGTTGGCCACACTGCCCTGGCCGGAGGACATCACTCCGATGGTGCCCCCGGGGTCGCCCCGGTCCTCGAGTGCTTCGATGACGCGCAGCGGGGCGAGCGCGTTGGTCACCATGACCCGGGTGAACTCCTCGGTCGAGGTCTGCGCAACCGTACCCTCGGGCCTATTCGTGACGCCCGCGTTGACGAACAGCAGGTCGAACATCCGGTTCGCGAGCCGATCACGCAGCGCCGCGATCTGTTCCGGTTCGGTGACGTCGACGGTATCGAGCTCGATTCGGCCGGTGCTGGCCTCGGCAAGATCGTGCAGGGGAGTCCGGTGCGATCCGCGCACGGTGGCGACGACGTGCCAACCGTGGCATGCCCACTCCTGTGCGAGTGCGAGGCCGTCAGCCGTAGGGGGTGGCCTTGTAAGTCGGAGAAGCAATCGTCGTCGCGGGCTCGCTGCCGGGTGCGGTGAAGGTCGCGGTAGCGCCTTGGGTCATCGCCGGGACGGCGGGCTGCACGTAGGTGGTGTTGGAAGGAGCGTCTCCCGACCCGGCCTGGTAGTTCGCGGCCGGCCGAAGATGCGCATCGGAGGTTGCGCTCATGGCGCCCAGCATCGCGCACGCGACGACGCCGCCTAGCGCGCATGCCGCCCTGGCCCAAGACCCACTCAGATGCCATTGGTTGTAGTTCATCGGTGCATCCTGTCGTGCGGTGCTTGGGGAAAGCTGTTGTTGGCGAACGGATTTACTGAAGAACCTGTGTCATCGAGGTAAAGCTCCATGGGACGTCGCTGGCCGCTCGTGCTGACTGGACGGCTGGCAGCTTCCTGGCCAACTGCTGCGGAGGGTCGGTCTCGGGTAGCTGGGAACCGGTGTGGATCGAACGCTCGCGTAGTCGCCGGAATGGCCAGTCCTGCAACAGTATTGGCCTATTCGATGACGTCAGGATGGGAGCTCGTGCGGTCGGTCGCGCGACCGCCCGCGAACGTCAGTGGTCCCCGTGGACGTTCAGGTTCGCGGCATAGGATTTCGGCCATGATGACATCGGATCGGTCGGAGTCCAGCGAATTGGGCCGGGCCGCGGCGTGAGGTGGGTCCTGGCGTCGGCGTGGGATGCGCAAGCCAGGGGCCTCATCCCGCGCGGAGGTCCGGCGATCGCGATCCTGGTGGCCGGCATCTTCGTCGCCGTCGTCGCCGCGATCGTGGCGATGGAGAAGCAGCGCCAGCCATTCATGTGGGCGATCGTCGGCTTCATTGTCACGATCGTCGTCGGCGCCGCCGCTCTCGCAGTCTTGTGAGACCGGGCGGCACCCACAGCGGCGCAGTCGAATTCGACTGGTCGGGGCTGTCGGGGGTGCTCGACGTTCGGCGTCCTAGACGCTGGCCGACACGCGTTCGATCCGCTCGGCGCCCACCCGACGGATGCGACGGCACCGGTCGATGGTCAGGCGCACCAACCGTAGCTGCGGTCGACGGGTGCGGACGCGCTTGCTGGGGCTGGAGGCGAACTCGGAGACGGGTTCGGCGACGGCACTGAGGGCGGTGATGGCAATGACGTTGCCGGAGTCGGTGACGTTTGCGGCCTCGTCGGAGTTGCGAGAGTCGATGGACGTGGCGGCTGCCCAGACGCCGAGCGCATCTTCGATCGTTTCCCAGGCGACACCGAGTGCGCGAGCCTCGTCGGCGGCGTCCTGCAGATCGTCGAGACCACCCTGCAGGGCCACTACCAGCGCCTGTCGACCGCGGGGGATGCGCCTGGCGGCATCCCGGATTCGGGCGAGCGCGGCCTGTGTCTGGTCTGGCCCTACGGTTTGCTCGTTGCGCATTCCCAATCTCCCCCGAGGTCGTCTGCAGAATTAGCTGCATACATCGCAGCGAATATCTGGATGGATCTTACTGCGGGGTAAGTATATCCGTAAGTATGGTGTTTTGCACCACATCCGCAGTACAGAAGTTTCTAGATGACGCCAACGATAATTAAGACGTCCCAGATGTCAAGTTTTAGCAAACAAAAACTTTGATTGCTATCGCTGTCGAGCGACTGAAAGTTGGGCCGCGCGGGGAGCGTTGGATGGCGCGCTCGTGCAGGTGGCGGGCGGAATCCTCGTGATGTTGCGGTGAGCTCCGGCAAACCCCGGTCCGCAACCACGACACCTCGGTGCCGGCTTCGCCGCGCGGTGGCGCCGTCGGCGTGGCGGGCTGCCGTTTTGCGGGTCCGGAGGCTACCCGCGGTCAGACCACCGGCCGACCGTGCCGCGCTCGCGACCGCAGGTCCCACAGGTAGAGCTGGTAGCCGAACAACCACGCTTCGTGCGGGATGACCCGGTCGGCGAGCCGCAGCCCCGACAGCAGCCAGCGGAATCGCCGCTGCTGACCGGGCGTCCACGTCAATTGCGCGAGGTCGCGAAACTCGGCCGACAGGAAGCCGGTCGTCGCAAACAGGTTGAAGGGGCCGGCCAGCAGTCGCAGGGGGGCGGGCAGGAAGGCCAGGGCCGCCACTCCGCGGAGGTGCTCACGCACCGGTGGATCGATGTGCAGAAGCGCCAGCGAGCGCTTCCAGTATTCGTCGAACGCGGCGCGGTCCGTCGGCCACAGCTCCGCCCGCGCCTGAAGCGTGGTGCCGAGCTTCTTGGCGTCCTCGTAGACGGCGTCGGCGGACTGCTCGTCGAGCGGTCCGTAGAGGAACTCGTACATGTCGACGTAGTACCGATACAGACACGCGGCCACCCACAGCTGAAGCTCGGGACTGAATGCGTTATATCGCACGGGGCTTGCCGGCGTCGAGCGCACCCGGGCGTGGACCTTGTCGACCGCGGCACGAATGAGCGCCCGGTCGGCGTCGGTGCCGTAGGTGGCTGCGGCGAGATACGTGCCGGTGGTGCGGGCGCGCTTGAACGGATGCTGGTAGACGTTGCCGCTGTCCACCGGGCTTTCCAACACTCCGTACCCCACGCCGGGCAAGGCGAGTTGCATGATCACGTTGGCCGCGGGCAACAGCGCCGCAGCCGGATTGAGTAGCTCGACGACCCGCGTCGGCCGCTCCGGTGGCCCGAACCGCACGAGGTCGAGTACATCACCTCGTGAGACGCTGCCGAAGTGTTTGGACCGACAACGCAGGGCCGGGCAGCCGGGCTCGCACTGGGCTGGCTGGCCGACCGCGCCCTTGGAGACCCGCGCCGCGGACACCCCGTCGCATGGTTCGGGCGTTGCGCGTCCGCCCTGGAGCGGCGCGGGTACTCCGACGCCAAGGGGGCCGGTGTCGTACACACGGCGGCCTTGCTCGGCGGGTTGTGCGCGATCGGGATCGGGGCGCAACGTGCGGCTGCCCGCCGCGGCGCCGCGAGCACGGCCGTCGTGACGGCGGCCGCGACGTTCGTCGTGCTGGGTGGAACCTCGTTGGCGCGTACCGGCGAGCAGATGACCCGGCTGCTGGAGGCCGACGACCTCGACGGAGCGCGCGCGCTGCTGCCGTCGCTGTGCGGACGGGAGCCCAGCGCATTGGACGGGCCGGGTTTGACCAGGGCCGCCCTGGAGTCGGTGGCCGAGAACACCTCCGACGCTCAGGTTGCCCCGCTGTGGTGGGGGCTGCTCGGCGGCGTGCCTGGGCTGCTGGTCTACCGCGGCGCGAACACCCTGGACGCGATGATCGGGCACCGGTCGCCCCGCTACGAGCAATTCGGTTGGGCAGCAGCGAGATTCGACGACGTGCTGAACTACGTACCGGCCCGGATCACCGGGCTGCTGGTAGCGGTGTGCGCGCGGGCGGTGGGAGGCACGGCCAGGGCGACGGTCACCGCCTGGCGACGTGATGCCGCCCGCCACCCGAGCCCCAACGCGGGCGTGGCCGAGGCGGCCTTTGCCGGCGCCCTCGGCGTGCGACTCGGCGGGCCAACTCGCTACGCGCACCGTACCGAGCTACGTCCGACGCTCGGCGACGGACGGGCCCCGGAGCGCTCCGACCTCGCCCGGTCGGTCACCCTGTCGCGGGCGGTACAGACCCTGGCGGCGGTCGGCGTCGTGGCCGTCAGCGCGGCTTGCCGTACCGATCGGCCAGCCGGTCGGCAGTAGTGACGGGGGAGTCCGGCTCGTCCTGCTGGCCGGGTTCGCCCCGTTCGCGCCGTCTGGCCTTGACCTCGGCGAAGACGAAGTAACCGACCCCGATGGGAGCGATGATCCCGAACGCGATCCACTGGATTCCGTACGACAGGAACGGGCCCGCGTCCAGATGGGGCAGCCCGATGGCGCCAAGGCCGCCGGGCTGGTTGTCGACGAGTTGCAGGTAGGAGCCCGCCAGCGGCACTCGCGTCAACGCCGAGACCTGGCTGGGATTGATCGCGTACACCTGCACCGAGCCGCCCTCGCGCAACGGGTTCTTGTCGGCCGGCACTGGCTCGGCATCCCTCAGCCGAGCGGTGATGGAGACGGTTCCGGTCGGCGGCGGGGCGAACGCAGGCACCTGGTTGCCCGTCGTCGGCTTCACGTACCCACGGTCGACCAGCACGGTCGGACCGCCATCGACGGCAAACGGGATCAGCACCTCGTACGCCGGAGCCCCCTCGATCACGCGCAACCGCGCAAGCACCTGGCCCTCGGGTAGGTACCTGCCGGTGGCCGTCACCCGACGCCACTGAGCGTCGGGCGCCGCCGAATCTTGGCGCGGCAGATACGTCGTCACCGGAACGGGGTCGGCCGACAACGAGCCGGTGATCTGTGCGTTCTCCCGAGACGTCCTGGTGTTCTTGCCGAGCTGCCATGGGGCCAGCACGGTGAAGCAGAGGTAGGCGAACGCGATGACGATGACGTAGAGCGCCAACCATTGGGGGCGGAGCAGGAATGCGAAGCGGCGCAGCGCGGACATCAGCTGCCCGCTTCCCGGGCGGCCAGCTGCTCGTCGACCCAGTCGTGCAGGCCGGGCAGGGCGGCCTCGATGACCCGATAGGTCTCCTCGTAGTCGGCGATCGTGCCGTAGTACGGGTCTTCCACGTCCAATGGATGTGCGGCCGAACGGGAATCGAAGGAGCGCATCATGCGTATCCGGGCCGGCGAGACGCCCAACTCCTGGAGCATCCGAACGTGGTTGCGCCCCATCGCCACGACCATGTCGGCCGACATGTGGTCGGCGTCGAGGTGCGCGGCGCGGTGAGACGTCGGATAGCCGTGCTGCCGCAGCACGTGAGCGGTGTGCTCGTGGGCGGGAGCGCCGGCGTGCCAGCTTCCGGTGCCAGCGCTGGTGACCCGCACCAGCTCCGCAAGGCCGCGTCCCTCGAGTTGGTGGGCGAACATCTTCTCGGCCATCGGTGACCGACAGATGTTGCCGGAACAGACGAACGTCACGTGCAGGGGGTCAGACACCGAGCACCTCGCGAAGATCGGCGACGGTCGACACGTGCGCCAGCGGAGGCACCGCGTCGGGCCCGGCGAAGTCGTCCGCCCCATAGCCCCACGCGACCACGACGGTGTCGATGCCGTGCGCCAAGGCGCCCTCGACGTCGTGGGAGCGATCGCCGACCATCAACACCCGGGCGGGTACCGGCGCCAGTTGGGCCAGCGCGTGAGCGACGACGTCGGCCTTGGCCGCGCGCACCCCGTCCGGGCTGGCGCCCGCGATCACCTCGAAGTGGTGGTCGAGCCCGAAGTGCTCGATGATTCGTCGTGCGGTCGGTTCGGCCTTGGAGGTGGCTACCGCCAGGCGCACGCCAGCGGCTTGCAGGTCGGCCAGCAGGTCAGGGATTCCGTCGAACACGCTGTTCATCGCCCAGCCGCGGGTGGTGTAGTCGGCGCGGTAGGCCGCGATGGCCTCGTCCGCCCGGTCACCCAGTCCCAGCGCGCACAGTGTGTGGTGCATCGGTGGGCCGACGAGCCGCCGCGAGAGGTCCCCTTCTGGCACCGGAGCGCCGATCTCGCCCAGCGCGTGCAGGAAGCTCGAGACGATTCCGTCGGCCGAATCGGTCAGCGTGCCGTCCAGGTCGAAGATCACTAGGTCGGGACTCACCGTTCCATTGTCTACTGTCATGAGGTGGCAAGTCTCAGCCGGCAGGTCGGCACGATCTGCGAGGTACGTCGGTGAGCGCGCGGCTGGCCGACGTGATCGCCGTCTTGGAGTCGGCCTACCCGCCGCACCTCGCCGCCGATTGGGATTCGGTCGGACTGGTTTGTGGTGACGCCGACGAAGCCGTGGAGTCGGTGACGATCGCCGTCGACGCCACCGCCGCCGTGGTCGCCGAGGTACCCGAGCGCGGGCTGCTGCTGGCTCACCACCCGTTGCTGCTCCGCGGTGTCGACACCGTCTCGGCGGGTACGGCCAAGGGAGCGCTGCTGCATCGGCTGATCCGGGCCGGCAGCGCGCTGTTCACCGCACACACCAACGCCGACGCCGCTTCGCCCGGGGTGTCCGATGCGCTGGCCGACGCGTTGGGGCTGACCGTCGAAGACGTGTTGGCACCCGTCGCCGCCGGACCGGCCCTGGACAAGTGGGTCGTGTACGTCCCCGGCGAGCACGTCGACGCCGTGCGCGAGGCCCTCTTCGCGGCCGGCGCGGGACAGCTCGGCGACTATTCCCACTGCTGTTGGTCGGTAGAGGGCACCGGTCAGTTCCTCCCGCTCGACGGGGCGAATCCGACGATCGGACGCGTGGGGGAACTCCAGCGGGTAGCCGAGCACCGGATCGACGTCATCGCACCGCGCCGACGGCGGGCCGCCGTGCTGGCTGCGATGCGCGGGGCGCACCCCTACGAGGAGCCAGCCTTCGACGTCTTCGAACTCGCGGATGAGCCATCGGGTGTCGGCGTGGGCCGAATCTGCTCGCTTCCGACGCCGGAACCGTTGTCGGCCTTCGTCGCCCGTGTCACCGCCGGGCTGCCGCGGACGTCGTGGGGGGTCCGGGCCTCGGGTGACCCGGATGCGTCGGTGGCGCGGGTAGCGCTATGCGGGGGAGCGGGCGATTCGCTGCTGGACGCCGTCTCCGGAGCCGGGGTCCAGGCCTACCTGACTGCCGATTTGCGTCATCACCCGGCCGACGAGTTCCGGCGGGGCAGCGACGTCGCCTTGGTCGACGTCGCCCATTGGGCAAGCGAGCAACCGTGGTGCGGCCAGGCCGCACGGCTGTTGACGAGGCACTTCGGGGACTCGCTGCCCGTGCATGTCAGCTCGGTGAGAACCGATCCTTGGAATCTGGAAAGAGAAGTATGAAAGCAGAAGTCGCGCAACAACGTTTATTGCTCGAACTCACCGGGCTCGATGCCGAACTGCTCCGGCTGGAGCACCGAGCCAAGCATCTCCCTGAACAGCAGCGACTCGAGGCCGTCCAGGGGGAGAGCAAGGCTGCCAACGACCGGCTGGCGGTGCTGAGCCTGGCGCTCGAAGACCTCGACGGCCAGGTGGCCAAGTTCGAGTCCGAGGTCGAAGGCGTGCGGCAACGCGAGGAGCGGGACCGCGGGTTGCTCGCGGGCGGCCACACCGACCACAAGCAGCTCGTGGAACTGCAGCACGAACTGGAGACTCTGGAGCGCCGCCAGTCCAGCCTGGAGGATTCGCTGCTCGAGGTGATGGAGCGGCGCGAACGGCTGCAGGAAGAGCAGGCGGCGCAGTTGGACCGCATCGATGAACTGCAATCCGAGCTGTCGACCGTTCAAGCGACGGTTGACGAAGCCCTGGTGACCATCGAGCGGGAAAGAAACGGTGGCCGCTCCCGGCGGGACCAGTTGAAGGCCGCCGTGGGTGCCGACCTGCTGGCGCTCTACGAGCGCGTGCGCGCCACGGGCGGCGTCGGCGCCGGGGTGTTGCAGGGCCGCCGGTGCGGAGCCTGCCGGATCGAGATCGACAAGGGCGAACTTTCCCGCATCGCGGCCGCGCCAGAGGACGACGTACTGCGTTGCCCGGAATGCGGGGCAATCCTGTTGCGGATCAGGGAATTCGGACAGTGAGGGTCGTCGTCGAGGCTGACGGAGGCTCGCGGGGCAACCCAGGGCCCGCGGGATACGGCGCGGTGGTGTGGTCCGCCGAACGTGACGCGGTGCTGGCCGAACGCAGGCAGGCCATCGGTACGGCCACCAACAACGTGGCCGAATACCGGGGCCTGATCGCCGGACTCGAGGCGGCGGCCGACGTCGGTGGGACCGAGGTGGCGGTCTCGATGGACTCCAAGCTGGTAATCGAGCAGATGACCGGCCGGTGGCGCGTCAAGCATCCCGACATGATCCCGCTTCACGAACGCGCCAGCACCCTGGCGGCCGAGTTCGACCGCGTCACCTACGCGTGGATTCCGCGGGCGAAGAACGCCCATGCCGACCGGCTGGCCAACGAGGCGATGGACGCGGCCAAGTCGGCGGCGTCCGAACCCGCGCCGCTTCCCACCGCCGCCCCGAAATCCGTTGCGGGCGAGAACTCTCCGGCGGGCTGGACGGGGGCCAGCGGCGCACCGACGCGGTTCCTGCTGCTCCGCCACGGACAGACGGAGCTGTCCGTCCAGCGCCGCTATTCGGGCCGGGGCAATCCCGCCCTCACCGACCTCGGTCGCCGCCAAGCCGACGCCGCGGCGCAATACCTGGCCGACAAGGGCGGGATCGCGGCCGTCATCAGCTCCCCGCTGCAGCGGGCCTACGACACTGCGACCGCGGCGGCCAAGAGCCTCGGACTGGACGTCATCGTCGACGACGACCTGATCGAGACGGACTTCGGCGCGTGGGAGGGGCTGACTTTCGGCGAAGCCGCGCAACGGGATCCAGAACTGCACACCACATGGCTACGAGACACCAGTCAGGCACCGCCAGGCGGGGAGAGCTTCGACGCGGTCGCTCATCGAGTGCGGCGCGCACGCAATCGCATCATCGCCGAATACGGCGACGCCACGGTCCTGGTGGTGTCCCACGTCACGCCGATCAAGACGGTGCTCCGGCTCGCACTGGATGCCGGAACCGGCATTCTCTACCGCATGCACCTCGACTTGGCGGCCCTGTCGATCGCGGAGTTCTACCCGGACGGGGTGGCGTCGGTGCGACTGCTCAATCAGACCGCGTACCTGGACACGCTCGAATAGAGCGTTCGGCTCAGGTCTGGACGTGGAACCGCTCACCGTGCGGCCCGAAGATGGCGATGGCCTCGGCGGGCCCGTCGACGGCCCCGAACCAGTGCGGCGTCCACGTCGAGAACTCCACCGCCTCACCGGGTTTGATGACGAAATCGCGATCGCCGAGCAGCAGGCGCACCCGACCGGACAGCACGTAGAGCCACTCCTGGCCATCGTGTACCGGCAGCGGGTCGGGCGGGTTGCGGCGACGGGCGCTGACGCGGATCTTGAAGGCGTGCAGGCCGCCCGCTGGTCCGTTGCGGGTCAGTGGCCAGTAGGTGACGCCGTGCGCCGTGTGGGAACTGCCCTTCACCCGTGGATCGTCGGCCTCGGGTGCGCGCAGTAATTCGTCGGTGCTCACCGAGAGCGCCGCTGCGAGCCGCGGCAGATGATCCAGGGCCAGCCGGCGCTTGCCGGATTCCAGCCGACTCAGCGTCGAGACGTCGATGTCGGCCTTGGTGGCCACCTCTTCCAGGGTCAGACCACGCTGGGTACGCAGTTCGCGCAGCCGACGCCGGACCCGTAGGTCGACGTCGTCGGCGGATGCTCTTGCCTGCATGGCAAATGATGTTGCCAGTTGGCCGGTGGGTCGGCAAGGTGGGGTTACGGAAAGGGAGTGGGCGATGCACACCGAAGAATCTGGGCGCACCGAAGAATCAGGTGGAACCGCCCAGGAGTACTGGGAAGCGCACTACGGAGCACGCGAACGCATCTGGAGCGGTCGGGTCAACGTCCAACTGGCTGCGGTGGCCGCCGACCTGACGCCGGGACGTGCGCTCGATCTCGGCTGCGGCGAGGGTGGAGACGCGGTCTGGCTTGCCGAGCGAGGGTGGCACGTGGTCGCCGTCGACGTGTCGGAAACGGCCCTTGCGCGGGCTGCGAAGGAAGCCGACGCGCGAGGTGTACTGGAACGCATCGACTTTCAACAACACGACCTCACGGACAGCTTTCCCGACGGTGCATTCGAGCTGGTGTCGGCGCAGTTTCTGCACTCCACGGTGCGGTTGGAGCGGACGCAGATTCTTCGGAACGCGGCGCGGGCGGTGGTACCGGGTGGGTTGCTCGTGATCGTCGACCACGCGGCACCGCCGCCGTTTGCGAAGAAGATCCCTCACGACCATCCGTTCCCCAGTCCGGAAGAGGTGTTGGCCGAGTTGCAGCTGCCCGACGCGGAGTGGGACCGCGTCCGAGTCGAGGTGCTCGACCGGCCCGGAACCGATCCCGATGGTCAGCCGTTCACCTGGCGCGACAACCTGATGGTGCTGCGGCGGAAGGCTTGAGCCGCTGCTCGATTGCGAGGAGACGGCGGACTTGACCCAGCTGGAGCACGTGGTGCGCGCTCGACGATCGATGCGGCTATTCCATGCCGACAGGCCCGTGCCGCGGGCCGACGTCGTCGCGGCGCTGGACTTGGCCAGGTGTGCACCGTCGAACTCGAACTCCCAGCCCTGGCACCTGGTGCTGGCCTCCGGAGCGGCCCGCGAGCGTTTGGTCGACGCGCTGCTGCGCGAGGCCCGGGTGCGTGAGCCCGACGTCCCGGCGCTGCCGGCGGAGTTCGACCGCCCGCGCTTCGAACTGGGCGAGCAGCTGTACGGAAGTCTCGGGATCGCCCGTGACGACGTCGAAGGTCGGCGCCGCGCGGTGCAATTCAATTGGCGGTTCTACAACGCGCCGTTGGCCGGCATCGTATGCATGAACCGCGACCTAACCCACGTCGACAGTCTGGGCGTGGGCATGTTCTTGCAGACATTCCTGCTTGGCCTCACGGCGCGGGGGTTGGGCAGTTGCGTACAAGTGCTCATCGCCGGATTTCCCGACGTCATCCGGGACACCCTCGGCATCCCCGAGCGATACGAGATCCTGACCGGAGTGGCCATCGGCTATCCGGTCGAGGACTTTCCGGCCAACAACCTCGACGTCGCGCGCAAGCCCGTCGACGAATGCGTCGTGTTCGTCGATCACTAGTGGATGGCCGGCCCGACCATCGCAATCGTGTCGGTGGGTGTGGCTAGGTTCGACGTATGAGCGAACCGATGATTGGGGCCGAGGCCGCCGCGCGCCTGGCTCGGCGGTTCGCCAAGTGCAGTCCCGAGGTCAGCGAGCGGACCCGCGCATTGATTGCGCGGCTCGGGTCCGCGGCGCGGGCGGCGGCGGCTCGGTTGGACGCCATCGGTGAGTTGTTCGCCGTTCGGTTGGCCGAGTTCGGCGAGCACGCGGATTGGGCGTCGGACACGACCGACGTGGTGGCCAGCGAGGTGGCGGCGGAGTTGCGGGTCAGCCAGGCGAAGGCGCACAGCGAGCTGCGGTATGCCCGGGCCATGAGGGAACGGCTCCCGCGGGTCGCCGAGGTGTTCCGGGCCGGCGACATCGACCTGAAGATGTTCCAGGCGGTGGTGTTTGGCACCGAGTTGATCACCGATGAGTTGGTACTGGGCTTCGTCGATGCCGAGCTCTGCTACGAAGTGGGGTCGTGGACGGCGCTGACCAGAGGCCGGCTGCGGCTCAAGGTCGACGAGGTCGTCGCCCGCGTCGCCCGAGACGCGGTGCGCGCCCGCCGAGAGGCGACCGCCGACCGTGGCGTATGGGTCAGCGACCGCCCCGACGGGCTGTCCGACGTCACGGCCACGGTGTTCACCTCGACCGCGCGTGCCGTGGAGGCGAAGTTGGCGGCGCTGATCGCCACGGTGTGCATTGCGGATGGCCGTAGCGCCGATCAACGCCGGTCCGATGCGGTGAGCGCATTGGTCGCGGGCCAGGATCGGCTGGCCTGCCGGTGTGGGCTGCCGAACTGCCCGGCTGGAGAGCTGCCCGCGGCGGGTCCGGTGCTGATTCACG